>DAOUFB010000025.1:0-6110 GCA_034430135.1 Flexilinea sp.
CAGTACTTGGTAATCGCCGCCGTCAGCGTCGTTTTACCATGGTCAATGTGACCCATCGTACCCACGTTCAGGTGGGGTTTACTTCGATCATAATGCTGTTTTCCCATTACTTCTTTCTCCTTAATTAACTAAGAAACCTATTTTTCTAAAATCTTCGCAGCCGTCGTCTCCGAGACTGCCTCATAGTGGTCATATTCCATGGAGAATACGCCGCGTCCCTGCGTCGCCGAGCGAAGCGTCGTCGCATATCCGAACATTTCCGCTAACGGAACGAACGCATGGATCAGCTGCGAGTTGCCCTGAACGTCCGTACCGCGAACCATGCCGCGGCGCGTCGCGATCTGACCTAAGACATCTCCGAAATATTCTTCCGGAATCGTGACTTCGACCTTCATGATCGGTTCCATCAGGATCGGGTTGCACTTTTCAATCGCTTCCTTGAAGCCGATGCTGCCCGCCATCTTGAACGCCATTTCGCTCGAGTCAACTTCATGGTACGACCCGTCGATTAATTCGACCTTAATTCCGGTCATCGGATAGCCGGCAAGAACGCCGGACTCCGCCGCTTCGCGAACACCCTTTTCAACCGCCGGAATGTATTCCTTCGGAATTGCACCGCCGATGATTTTGTTTTCAAAAACGATGCCCAGCGTGGATTCGATCGGTTCAATCGCGAAAACGACGTGACCGTACTGTCCATGACCGCCAGACTGCTTGGCATACTTGAACGAATGTTTTTCGATGCCATTCTTGATCGTTTCCTTGTAAGCGACGCGTTCTTTCCCGACGTTCGCCTTGACGCGGAATTCGCGCAGCAGGCGATCAACGATAATCGCGAGGTGAAGCTCGCCCATACCGGAAATAATCGTCTGACCGGTGGTTTCATCGGAACGAACCTGGAAAGTCGGGTCTTCTTCAGCTAATTTCTGAAGCGCTAAGCCCATCTTTTCCTGATCCGCAACCGTCTTCGGTTCAACCGCGACGGAAATGACCGGTTCTGGGAAGCTAATCGACTCTAATACGACCGGCTTGGAAGGATCGCAAAGCGTATCGCCCGTAAACGATTCTTTTAAGCCAATCACAGCCGCAATATCGCCAGCGTGAACTTCCGTTACGTCGTCGCGGCGATCAGCGTACATCCGAATCAAGCGTCCAATTCGCTCCTTCTTTCCCTTAACAGGATTCAGGAGCGCCTGACCCTGGCGAACGACGCCGGAGTAGACACGGAAGTACGAAAGCCGTCCAACGTAAGGATCCGCGACAATCTTGAAAACGATCGCGCCAACCGGCGCTTCATCATCCGTCGGGCATACGATTTCGCGTTCCCCGTCAACGGACGTCCCGATCGCGTCGGGAATATCGAGCGGAGACGGAAGGAAGTCGACCGCCGCATCCAGCAGCGGCTGAACGCCTTTATTCTTGAGCGAGGATCCGCAATAGCAGGGGTTGCATTTACCGGCGATCACCGCACGGCGCAAACCGGCTTTCAATTCGTCAATGCTCAGCGTTTCACCTTCAAGGAATTTTTCCATCAATTCATCGTCCAAACCGGCGATCTCTTCGACAAGTTCCTCACGCTTGATTTCCGCTTCTTCTTTGTACGATTCGGGAACGTCCGTCTCTTCAATTTCAGTCCCCATCTCGTCCATCCAACGGAACGCACGCATCGTCAAAAGGTCAATCACACCGACAAACGAACTTTCCGCACCCATCGGGAGCTGCATCGCGATCGGTTTCGCGCCTAAACGCTTAACAATCGTCGCAATTGAGTTCTCGTAGGAAGCGCCGACGCGATCCATCTTATTAATGAAGCAGATGCGCGGCACGTTGTATTTGTCAGCCTGACGCCAAACCGTTTCGCTCTGCGGTTCAACGCCCTGCGTCGCGTCAAAGACGACGATCCCCCCGTCGAGCACGCGTAAAGATCGCTGAACTTCTGCGGTGAAGTCAATATGTCCTGGCGTATCAATGACGTTAATTCGATAGCCCTTCCATTCCGCTGTCACCGCCGCAGAAACGATCGTAATTCCGCGTTCGCGTTCCTGAACCATCCAGTCCGTTACTGTCGTACCTTCATCAACGGAACCAATACGATACGACTTTCCGGTGTAAAACAAAATCCGTTCGGTCGTTGTCGTCTTTCCCGCGTCAATATGCGCGATGATTCCGATATTTCGGTACTTTTCCAACGGGTATTCTCGTGTCATTTTCTCCTCAAAATCCAATTCTTACCTTAGTTAAACGCGGTAGTGGGAGAAAGCGCGGTTCGCTTCCGCCATCTTGTGCGTTTCTTCGCGCTTGCGAACTGCCGAGCCCGTATTGTTGTAAGCATCGAGCAATTCACCAGCTAAACAATCATCAAAACTTTTTCCGGTCTTCTTTCGGGAAGCCTCAATAATCCAGCGCATCGCTAACGTCTGACGGCGGCTGATCGCAACTTCCATCGGAACCTGATACGTCGCACCGCCAACACGGCGAGGGCGCACTTCCATTACCGGACCGACATTGCGCAATGCAGTTTCGAGAACCTCGAGACCATCTTTCCCGGTCTTCTGGCTAAGAACGCCCATGGCATTATATACCAATCGGGTTGCAAGGCTGCGTTTGCCGTTTCGCATAATTCGGTTGATTAAGTTCGTAACCAGCGTGCTGTTATAGCGAACGTCGGGCATGACTTCGCGTTTTTCCGGTTTCGTTCGTCGCATTTCTTATCAATCTCCTGACTCTTATTTCTTACCGCGCTTCGTTCCATACTTTGAGCGGCTGCGTCCGCGCTTGGCAACGCCCGTCGCGTCTAAGGAACCGCGAACGATATGATAGCGAACGCCCGGAAGATCGCGAACACGACCACCGCGAACCAGAACAACACTGTGTTCCTGTAAGGAGTGACCTTCGCCCGGAATATACGCCGTAACTTCAAAACCGTTCGATAAACGGACGCGGGCGATCTTCCGAAGAGCCGAATTCGGCTTCTTAGGCGTCGTCGTGCGAACGTTCGTACAAACACCGCGTTTCTGCGGTGCACCCTCTGCGATTCGAGTTCGTCGCTGGCTCGTTGAGTTATACGTATACTGCAACGCCGGCGCCTTACTCTTGACAGATCGGGATTTACGACCTTTTCTGACTAATTGATTAATCGTTGGCACTTGTTTTTTAGCCTCCATCTAATTTGGATAACCGCCGCGCCTCCGCGCTTCGGCTACCTTACACAACAAAAACGAACCTCTAACGAGGATCAGCGGAGAGATTATATCATAATATCGGGTCAAATTTCGGATTCCGGCTTCGTCGGTCAATAAAAAGTGACAGCAGGCGGTCAACGCCGGTTCAAGTATAATTAACACTCGATATTTTTATAGACAGGAACCGCGCGCTGACATGATTGCTATTGACATTGAAACAACCGGGCTCAATCCCCGCGAAGATAAAATCACCGAAATCGCCGCCGTGCGCTTCAATGGCGACGTTATTATCGACGAATTTCAGTCACTCGTCAACCCAAATAAACCAATTCCCTCAAACGTCATCCAGCTGACGCATATTACCAACGATATGGTCCGAAACGCGCCCCAGGTTCTCGAAGTCATTCCCAAACTCGCGCAGTTCGTCGGAAAGGAACCCGTCATTGGGCATAATATCGCCTTTGACCTCTCCTTCCTTCAGCAGGGCGGCGTCCTTCGCTCCAATCCGGCGTATGACACGTATCAGTTAGCCTCGGTCCTCCTTCCCGCCGCTTCGCGCTATAACCTCTCCGCGCTGGGGCAGCAACTTAATATTGAAGTACCCAACGCACACCGCGCCCTGGCTGACTGCCATACGACGCTGCGCGTTTTCAATCAACTCCTCGCGATCGCCCGTCGGCTGCCGCTGAATCTCGTCCTCAACCTGAGCCGCCTCGGCGATCGAATCGGATGGGCGGAAGCTCGCCTATTGAATCAGGTCGCCGCCGAACGCGTAAAAAACGGCGAACAAGCGAGAGCCGTTTACAACATTTTCTTTCAATCCTTCGACGATCCCAGCCTGAACGAGATCCCGCCGCTCGAGCCGAACGAGGTCATCTTTCCGCTCGATACCGACGCCGCGGCGTCAATTATTGAGTCAGACGGCGCGTTTAGCCGCGGGCTGACGAACTTTGAAGCCCGCCCTCAGCAAATCGCCATGCTCCGCACCATCGCGGAAGGATTTTCCAAAGGACATCATCAGCTGATCGAAGCCGGTACGGGAACCGGAAAGTCCTTCGCCTACCTAATTCCGGCGGTTAAATGGGCTTATCAAAACAACGAACGCGTCGTCATCTCAACCAACACGATCAACCTTCAGGATCAGCTCATCCGGAAAGATATTCCCGAGCTTGAACGGTTGATTGATTCGGAAATTCGCGCCGTTGTACTTAAAGGAAAAGGCAATTTTCTTTGCCCGCGGAACGTCCAGCGTCTCCATACGCACGGTCCGGAGACCCACGATGAATTTCGCGTCCTCGGCAAGATCCTGACCTGGCTGAATCAGGGCGGAAACGGCGACCGCGCGACGATCACGCTGAACGGACCGGTTGAACGCGATATTTGGCGCCGGCTCAGCGCGGAAACGGAAAGCTGCCGTCCGCGCGTCTGCCCATATTTTCGGGAGCACCGCTGCCCATATTACGCGCGTCAAGCCGAAGCCCTCCGAGCCCACCTTATCGTCGTCAACCACTCCCTCCTGCTAACCGATATGGCGATTGGAAACCGCGTCATTCCGGATTACCGCTACCTGATTATCGACGAAGGGCATCACCTTGAAAACGCCGCGACGAGCGCATTCTCGAAACGGCTGACGAAATTTGATCTTCTCCGCTTAGGAAATGAAATCGGGAATGGTCAATCCGGGACGCTCGGACGTCTTTTGACCGCCCTCGCTGACCGCGTAACGAAGGATCAAGCCGCTTCATTTACTGATCAGGTCAATAATTCCGACGAATTATCCGTGGAATTTGACCGAAAAATCCAAACGCTCTTCGAAACGTTCGGCGAGTATCTCCGCGAAGAACGGGATAACGCCGATCTGACCGTCTATGGGCAGCAGCAGCGGCTCACGAACGGTTCGCGCACGTCCGGGAACTGGGCAGACGTTGAAATCGTCTGGGACCATATCGCGCCGCAGCTGACGGACTGGAGCCGGGCGCTGACCCGGATTCACGAGGATTTAGAGGAAATCGACGATCCGGATGACGAGATCGCCGAAATCAGCGACCTTCTCGGGAGCCATATTCGCGCGCTCGACGAAGCCATCTCGCTCATCGAAGAATTTATCATGAAACCGAAAAGCGACTATGTTTACTGGCTCGAGATTGCCGCGATTCAAAACTACTTGTCGCTGAACGCCGCCCCGCTTCAGGTCGCTGAAATGATTCGCCGGAACTTCTGGCTCGAAAAGGAATGCGTCGTTCTGACCTCCGCGACGCTGACGACCGATAACAGCTTCGACTATATCCGTGAACGTCTCGGGGCGGAAGACGCCGAAGAGCTGACCGTCGGGTCGCCATTCAACTACGAGAAATCCGTCCTGCTGTACCTTCCGACCGATATTCCCGACCCGAATCAGGGCGCCGCACAGCACATGATCGAGTTGAGTATTACCCGCCTCGCACAGGCGACGGAAGGAAGGATGCTCGTCCTGTTTACCTCGTACGCACAGCTGAAGCGCACTTCCAGCGCACTCGCCGCCGCGCTTCGCAGCAAGGGTTTTTCGATTTTCGAACAGGGCGAAGGCGCGTCCCCGACATCGCTCCTCGAAACGTTCCGCGCTTCGGAAAAGGCGATCCTCCTGGGGACGCGCTCCTTTTGGGAAGGCGTCGATATCCAGGGCGAGCAATTATCCTGCGTCGTGATCGTGAAGCTTCCGTTCGACGTCCCGTCGGACCCGATTATCGCCGCCCGCTCTGAATCATTCGATAACCCCTTCCGTCAGTATTCCCTTCCGGAAGCGATCCTGAAATTTCGTCAGGGCTTCGGACGGCTCATCCGCTCTTCGACCGATCGCGGGATCGTCGTTCTCCTCGATTCGCGTATCACGAATAAACCGTACGGACGCGACTTCCTGAGCTCAATTCCCCGCTGCACGGAAAAGCGCGG
>DAOUFB010000026.1:0-16986 GCA_034430135.1 Flexilinea sp.
CAAACCGCTCACGGATATGACCGAAAAGTTTCGCCGCGAACGCGTCCGCCTGAATCAATTTAATCGCGACGACGCGATCCAACTTCGGATCGTGCGCCTTGTATACGACCGCCATCCCGCCGCGGCCGATCTCCCTGATAATCTCGTATCGCCCAATTTGTGTCATGCGTTGATTCTTTCCCGACCTTACCATCCCAACAATGAACCGTATACCATGCTGGTAAACATGCTCGTTAACGCGTTAATCGCGGCGAGAGAAATCAACCCAACGATCAGCGCCTGCGCAATCATGTAGATCGCCAACCCTGTAATCAGTCGATTTTTATTGATCCCGAAAAGCGTAAACGAGAGAACGACCTGGACAATTGAACAGGGCACGACCGGCGAAATCAGAAGCAGATAAAGGAAAATAAGCGACCAGTCAAATAAGCTCAAAAACGCGACAGGCAGCGCAACGATCATGACGGGTGCAATGACCAGCATCGCCGAGCCAAAGGCGCAGAACACATAGGCAAAATCAAGATGCACCCCGAGAACTTTCCCCGATGTTGCGGAAACGATCAAAGAAATAATCGCCATGTAGACGTTCGTCACGACAGCGCCTAACAGAGCCGAAACAAACAAGGGACCGAAACTGTTTCTCAGCGGAGAAAAGCTCAAAACAACCAAAGCCGTCAAATACGGAATCGAATACAGCGCGACCGTCAGCCGTACGTTCCGGTTCTTGATCATCCACTTCGCGGTTGAATGCGGCTTGAGCAGGTTCGCGGCGATAACACGGAAATCATCCATTAAACCGTTGGTGACCATTTTTTCCTCCTTGAGTCATCCAGAGAACAGGCACAGCGACGGTTTTATGCTTTCGGCGATTCCGTCGTCCAGGTAAACTTTTCCCCGCAGAATGGAACAAAAATAAGCGTCGATTGACCAATTTCAATTCGACTGAAGGAACCGATCGGAACCTGGTTCATGCACGGCTGACCATCCACAAACGGAAGCAAATTCCCGTATGAGCCCGCGCCGAAGATAAATTCATGATGACGATCATCATACGCAATCGAGGCAACCGCCTCGGCGCGGGAAATATTCATGTCGCTCAGGTTGACCTGATACTTATTCGAAGAGGATCGCCCAATCAAGTTGCGCCCAGCCAAAATACGGAAATCTTTTCCCTTGTCCGGACCCTCAACACAGACCAACCAGCCAGCGACCGGACCAACCTTGTATTCTTCCTTGTTGTAAATCGCGACCGTCTGAGCTGAGTCATCGGTCTTCCCGCCGGAGCCCACATTACTAAACAAGGCATCCGTTCCGACCGACGCCGGAATTGTGGAATCGCCAAAATCGATGCTGTTGTCGAATCCGACCGGAACCGTCATCGAATCGCCGCCATCGTAATTGACCGTATCCGCGTTGCAGTTCGGACACTGATCGAAAACGCTGTTGTTATAAAAGTGACCATTTGGACATTTAACGATACCCATGAGATACTCCTTAACTTAGAAATTAATACCTATGATAAATAAAATGATGACACACACCAATAAGAAAATCAAAAATACGTCAAAACCCGTCGGACCCGTATTCACGGGCGGCACTGGACGCAGCGGAGGAAACCGATTTTCACGGTTCAACGGACCGTCCATCGCGCCAACCCATTCCGCCCCAAGCTCATTCGAAGCCATCGGAACTGCGCCGACAGGGATCGGTGATGGGCTGTTCAACTCAATCGGAGAAACTGGAACCACTTCGGCGAGCGGCGTTTCCAATCGATGCGCGGCGGATTTACGTGACGCCCGCTTTTCCGAGCTGCGCCGCTGAATAGGAACGAGTGATTGTAAAAGTGCCGCCTTAAACTCCGCAGCGCTCGTAAAACGTTCCTTTGGATCGAGCGCCAACGCGCGCATGAGAACCGCTTCCTGCTGTGCGTTGATCGACGAATTGACCGAAGACGGCGGAACGAGCGTCCCGCCTCCGGGTATCTTCCGTGAAATCGAATCGAGCGGCGCTTTTCCCGTGAGCGTGTAATATAGCGTTGCGCCAATCGCATATACATCGCTCCAGGGACCCTGGTTCCCTTTTGATTCGTACTGTTCCGGCGGCGCGTATCCGGGCTTCAGGATAACTGTGTTCCCTTTGCTCCGCGCCTGTAAAAAGAACCGCGCCGCTCCAAAATCGAGAAGCTTCACGACCCCGTCCGTTTGAATATAGATATTATCCGGACTGACGTCACGATGAATCAGGCCTTTCTGATGAAGAACGCCGATCGCTTCCAGCATCGGTTCAAGAATCCCGACCGCGTCCGCGTAAAGAAGCTTCCCCATTTTGCCAACGTACGCCTTGAGCGAAATCCCGTCGACGTACTCCATGACGAAATAGCCCGTGTTGTTTTCGAAAAAGAACCGATGAATGGAAACGATATGGCGCTGATTCCGAAAGGTCGAAAGGAGTTCGGCTTCATCTTTGAATTTCTTCAACCCGTAGCGGAATGAATCCTCGTCCGTCGTCGTCTTCGGTTGGACCTGAGTCCGCGCCCCGTTCTCCTGACGAATGACAAGTGCATTCGGGAAAAATTCCTTAATCGCGACCTTTTCATTTTTCGTCAAATCCATCGCCAGATACGTGATTCCAAAACCGCCCTGACCGAGAGCTCTCCCGATCAGGTACCGTCCATTGAGAATCGAACCCGGGGTCAGCGCTGAATCCAACACGATCGAATGTCCTTTGGCAGCCTGCGGATCAAATCCGCAATGAGGACAGACACCGTCGTTCTCCTTTTTCTTGAAGCAGTTGAAACAAACTTTATCCAGCATATCCGAATTCGACTCTCTTTATATCGCTCACGATTAGAAATAAAGCTGCGTTTTATCTTCGTCGTCAAAGGACGGAACGGAGGAAGCCGCCGCTGATTTATTCAAATGAACACGGAACGTCGAACGCCCAATCAACAGGATATCGCGGTCCTGAAGCCGTGCGCGCGTCTGGATCCGGTTCCCGTTCAGGATGACCCCATTGCTCGAAGCCATATCTTCGATATACAGCGTGCCGTTCAAGTAGGAAAGCTTGAAATGAACTTTTGAAATCGACTCATCGCCATTCATGCCAACAACACCTTCCGCGTTTCGCCGTCCGAAGATTTTCTCGCCGCCGGATTCGACCGATTCCCGGACTGGACCCTCATGCCGCGACTTGTCCATGTTCTCAAAAGACACCTGGCAGGATGGCTTCGGCGGTGCAGCCGGTTCTTCAAATTCGCTGAAATCCGCGGCAATCGGCGCGGTCAGATCCTGGCTCTCCTGCTCCCATGCTATTTCCTCTTCCCGCGCTTTCTTTTTCTTCGCCTGATCCGCCGCAATCAGCCAGATAATGAGTCCCAAAATCAAAACACCCAGAAGAACAAACAGTTTATTTGAAACGTCCGCGCCAAATAGGTTGGTCGTCCCGTTCCAGAATTTTTCGATCGGATTCCGATTTGCTTCCGCGGCATCGATGGACTGTTGCGTCGCCGTTAGTTCCGCCGTGATCGTTTGCTCCACCGCCGCCTGCGTTTCCTGAGCCGAAATTACTTCAGCTTCCGCCATCGCGTTCTCAGCTTCCGTCGTCGCCATAACGGCTGCTGCCGCTGCTGCGTCCGCCATCGCGGTCTCAGCCGCCGCCGTCGCAGCCGCGATCTCCGCCGTAATCGTCGTTACTTCATCATATACGCCGACGATCGTCGCGTTCGCTTTCGTTGCCTCTTTGACCGTCGAACCGCTCGATTCAAATTTAAATTTCAAGTTATATGAGTCTTCCGGATTGACGTTAAGACCACGGAATTCCGGATCAAAGTTCCCGGTCAACGCCCAGCCCTTTAAGATATCTTCGATAAAGCGTTCCGCCGCTTTTTCATCGCCCAAAGACTCAAACTCGCGCCCGCGCAACATCATCCCGTTTGTATAATCCGCGATTTCTTTGACGGCGTTCTGATTCTCCTGTTTCACTGCGGAAAACTGGTCATTGCGCAGGTATACGTAAACCGGAATGCCGGCTGATTGAAGCTCCGCTTTAAGCGTTGCGCCTTGAACGCGGTCGTCCAGTGGTCTATCCCCATCCGTAATCAGGACAATCACCTGAAATTCGTCGATGTTCTGCTTTTGCCGATCGAGGAGGAAGCTCCGTCCTTGCTGAAGCGCGACCCGATAATCCGCCTTATCCGCCGTATATTCGATCGTCTTTGTATTCGTCCGCGGGTCGTACGCGTTCGCGACGGTGTCGCCGAATTCCATGACGAAAAGCGTCTTAGTTCGGGTTTGCCCGAGCTCGTTTTGATCCATGAATTTCTCGATGACCTTCCGAGCGCGCTCCCGTTCCTTGTTGAAATTATTTTTCTTCGTATCAACGAGGAAAAGAACCGTAATCGGCGCGTCCGTTTTTTGACTCAATGGTGCGAAACTGACGTTGACGAGCGGGGAACCCTCAACTTCGACCGTTGCCTGCGTCCCGTTAATAACGCCGGAACGATCGGTAAAATAGACGTTTACCGATCCCGAGGAATAGTAAACGTTCCCAATTTGAATCGAACTATTGGTGCTCTGAAACCCTGTCAGGGACAAGACCAGGCTCAACAACAAAACAACACTCAAAACTTTTTTTTTCATGGAAGTTCTTTCCTTTCGTTTATTACTGTATCAGCGTCGCTATCGCTGAAAAATTATCACAGTCAACCTTCATGCGGCGAACAATCCGGAGCAGCATGAAATCGACCCAGTCTTTCGGCGTCGCCGATTTCAACAAGTCAATCTCCATCTCGGTTTCAAAGATATATTCCCAGAAACCATCCGTACAGATTAAAAATGCATCGCCCGGCTCAGGAATAATAATCGGGTAGACCTGCGCCGTGACCTTATCCGTAACGCCAATCGCCCGTGAAAGACGGCTCCGATCCGGATGGAACCGTAAATCGCCGTAATCCATCTCACCGGACGCGTAAGCGCCATAAGCAGCGCTGTGATCCGCGGTGCGCTGGAATAGTTCACCCTTTCGGAAATAATAGAGCCGTGTGTCGCCGATATTAGCGAAGCGAAACTCACCATTCGCGAGATACGCCGTCGTCAGCGTCGTCCGCGGTCCGTTCTCCGTGAAAATTTTCGCGTTTATGCCGCTGTATATGGCTTCAATCTCCTCAGCGCTCATCGATCTTCCAAGATCCGCGTTCGAGATCGCCTCCGCAACCGCCAACTGCGACGCGGTTTCCCCGCCGACATGACCTCCGAGACCGTCTGCAACCGCCCAACTGCCATTTTCACCCTCTACTTCGTATTTCAAGGCATCTTCGTTCGGCGTCCGTCCGCCCGGGTTCGTAAACGAAATCGTCGATAGCCGCATGGAACCTCCTGTTAATCGCACGAAATGACTTGCGCCGTCAAGTTATCCTGTTTCGGCGCTTTCTTCTTCAAAACGAAATTCTTGAGCGCATCAGTACATTTCTGCGCATTGCCCTGACTCATCGCGACCAGCATCTCTTTCTCCGTCAACCGCCCGCTAACCCCATCCGAACAGAGCAAAATCCGATCTCCGCGCCGGAGCCTCAATTCCCGCAGGTTCTGGTCAACGTCACGGAGTTCCTTCCGCCCGATATTCGAAGTCAGCCCTTGAAGCGTCGGTTCGGCGAGAAGCTGAGCCTTCGTTATTTCACGGTACATAAAGCGCAGGTACAAGTCATTCAACCGATTATGCTCACGATTAAGCTGGTACATACGCCCTTGACGGAAGAGATAAATCGCGCTGTCGCCGACGCTGACCCAATACATCGAGTTTCCATAGATGTAAACACAAATTAACGTCGTCCCGCCCTTCTGCTTATCGGTTTGGTAAATTTCAGCGTTCGTTTCGTGGACGAGAGAATACAGCTGACGCGGAACTTCGACACCCGGGGTAAAACTCATGAACGCCTTGCGGAACTTCGCGACCGTCCTTTCGCTGATCGATTTCCCGTTTTTAAGTCCGCCCATTCCGTCAGCGAGAACCGCTAAAATACCGCGGCTGGCGACAAGATTCGGGTCGGCAACGTCCGAAAAACCGAACGAATCTTCCTGATATTCGCGGGAACCCTGATGTTGAATGTTTCCGAAATCATACCGCAACACCGACGACGAACCCATGTCAATTTCCATCGTCGCGCTGTCGCTGAGTTCCTCCGCCGGTTCGATCGTGATCGAGCGCTCGAAGTTCCCCTCGCCGCCCGCGCTAACCCCGCTCGGCACCGCGCTCGCTGGACGCGCTTTTGGTTCAACGTCGAATAAATGCGGCGAAGGTACGGCGTTGATGCGCCGCTGTTCAAAGCGCATCTGATACGCTGCCTTGCGCTTTCGCTGCGTGAAGATAAAGAGAAAGACCGCGGCGCCTAAGCCAATGACGCCAAGAGTGATTGAAATTGCGAGATCCTTTTTTTTCTTTTTTTCCAACCTCGCTTGTTCTGTTGCCGTTGCCGCGGCTGCAATTTGCGTTTCCGCCGCTGCTGCCGTTGCCGCGGCTGCGATTTGCGTTTCCGCCGCTGCTGCCGTTTCTGTTCCTGCGATTTGCGTTTTTGTCGCTGCTGCGGTTCCGGTAATTCCTGCATTTTGAGTCTCAGCAAATTGTGTCAGGGTCAAGGAATAGGTAGCAGTTTGTGTCTCCAAATAGTTCAGCTTCCAGCCCCAATTATTATTCGGCAGATCAACATTAGCATTGCTTGAAATCTGAGTTTCAATTTGAAATGTTGAATTTGGCGTTGATGATAATTGCATTACGGGAGTTGGAATTGAACGTCGCGCGGAATCCAAAAAAGACAGCCTTCCGATCACTTCTTCTCCTGGATTCTTTTTTTCGATTAATTTACCCCATGCGTACAATAACGACTGAACAGAAAGATTTGCCCCTCCTTTATAACCATTCTGAATACAAGCGTTTAATGAAAGAATAAAATACCAATCCGCTAAAGAAGTGTCCATGTCTAATTTACAGGTATAGCCATCTCTGAAAACTCTTTGAGATATTTCATCAGCTGGTATATTTATCTTTGATAAATATAGTTCTTCCCTTGCTAAACTCTCATTTGGAGAATTATTAAGATACGTGATACAGTTGTCATAACAAGCTCGTTCTTGTTTAAAAATTTCATTTTCTTTTGTAAAAACTGCTTGAATATACTCCGTGGTAATTTTTCCAGAGGGAAAATATTCATGAAGGTCAAAACTTGTTAGTTTTATTCCATCATTTTGAGCTTCTTGAAGAACTTCTTCAACGGTTAGCACTGTCGGTTCGTCTGTAGGTTCCTGCCCATGTCCAATTATCGACGGAACGAGAAGCGCTGTAAAAAGCACCACAAAGAAATAAATCCCAATCCTGTTTTTGTCCCAAATTTTCATCATAAGCCTATCTCCCCCCATTCCTCAACTCAGTCCGTCACCCGGAAGCCGACTTTTTTCGAACCCAGATAAATCGTATCGCCTTTTTTCAGGTCGCGCGGCGACTTCGCGCCGAGCTTCACCCCATTCAAATACGTCCCATAGCTCGACCCCAGATCCATCACCTGATAGCATTTTCGAGAAGAACTGAACCGAACCGCGCAGTGCATTTTGCTGACCCCTTTGACGTAGTCACGCATAACCAGGTTGCAATCCCGGCTCCGTCCAATCGTAATCGTCCCATTGGACAGGGGAATTGCCTGCCCTGCGAAGTCGCCTTCGATCCCGCGTAAATGGAGCGAACCGCCGTCCCCGCGTTTCGGAAGCGCGACCTCCGATGAATCGCCCCAGCGGTTTACCTCGCCGCGCGGACTAAAATCATCCGTCCCCCTTGGCGCGTCGCGCCGGATATCCTCGTCATCCAGATCGTAACCGCGCCCCGAGCCGCCGCCTCCGCCGCGGTCAGAACGTTCTGACCGGAAAATGTCTTCATCCTGATCGTCATCAAAACTGAATCGGCTGCCCTGACGAGGCGAGTCACCGAATCGCTGCCCGCCGTAAGAGCCAGCCGCGTTCCGTTTTTGCGAGCGGTCATAGAGAATCATCCCAATCAGGATCGCAATTCCGGCTAAACCGATGAGAATCGTAACTTTGTACTGACGCCAAATTTGAAGAAACGAATTACCACAGAGATGCTTATACTGACTGGGAACGTCATACTCCCGACAAAGCTGGTCATAATACTCTCTGCATTCTTTCCTCGTCTTTTCGTCAGCAGGGCTGCCGCAAACTATCTGCATTCCCTCAAACGCAGCGCCGATTGCCCATTCTTCCATGCTGCCGTTTTGCGAAGACGGCGCGGCGGCTGACACTGGATTGGGGAGGAGGACACCTACCATGAAGACGAACAAAACAACTGTTAAAATCCCGAACTTACTTTTCATCAAAAGCCCCCGTTTCTCATTAAAGCTCTTTTTTTCATCGAGCATAGCGGATTTCCTCGAGTAATCAGTGGATAGAATAGGATAGTCATTGACAATTATAGCCTTATATCAAGACATAGAACTATCTAAAATAATTCTATGTGGGATTCTTTATAAATTCAGAGGCAAAAAGGTTCTATTTCGAGTAAACTTAGTAAATAACGACCGCTTCTCTGTCGAGGACTATTATAATACGTTTGAGTTGTTTTTGACTGGTATCCGGCATAATTCACGAATCGAGATAAAAGATGAATGATTTCGATGACCTTTGTATCAACTGCTTTGCTTATCGAAGAGGAAACGAAAAATGTCCAAACTGTGGCGCCACGATTAACGGGGTTGAACGGAATCGGGCTGCGCTTGACCCTGGGATAATTTTAGCTGGGAAATACTTAATCGGACGAGTTTTAGGTCAGGGTGGTTTTGGCATAACTTACTTAGGTTTCGATTTGAACCTGAAAAGCAAAATCGCGGTTAAGGAATTCTATCCTAACGGGCTCATGGCGCGACGAAACGGACATGTTTATCCGATTAACGATGAAAATCAGGGAATCTTCAAAATTGGCGTAGATAATTTCTATTCTGAAGCTGAAAACCTCGCCCGCTTCCGCTCCAACGAAGTTATCGTCCATGTTTATGATTTTTTCCGCGCGAACGGAACCGCATATATCGTCATGGAGAATATTACCGGGAAGTCGCTCGAAGCGGTTCTCGCCGAGCATGGCGGAAAAATTTCGCTCGACGAAACGTTGAAAATTCTGAATCCGATTATGGATGCGTTAAGTGCGCTTCATGACGGAGGTCTGCTTCATCGCGACATTGCGCCCGATAATATTTTCATCGCTGAAGATGGAAGAATTCGTCTGATTGACTTCGGCGCAATTCAGCCCAAATCCGGAGACTCAGAAAAGTCATCGCTAACCATCGTTAAGTCCGGTTTTGCCCCCATTGAGCAATACACCTCCAGCGGAAAGCAGGGTCCCTGGACCGACCTCTACGCTTTAGCTGCGCTTTTCTATCGCTGCCTGACTGGACGAAATGTCCCGGATGCGCCGGATCGGCTGGGCGGAAATGATGAGGAACTGCGGACGGCGATGATTGACGTTTCGAATACGTCCGTTAGAAAAGCGCTCCTGAAAGCTCTCGCCATAGACCCAAGCGACCGCTTTCAATCCATCGCGGATTTTCGTTCCGCATTATCCGAACCGCCCCACGTGACGTTGAGTCCGAAGTCCGCGAATAAATCTGAACGTGCCGCGTCCGGATCTCCCAAAGCGCAAGAGGAACCGAGGAATCATGGCAAGCCGGAACAGGTTGTAAAATCCATCAGCAAAGAAAACCCGAAAGCAGACGTCAAGTCGTCAGCAAAGCGCGTCTCGGTTCAGAAACCGCAGAAAAAATCAGGGGGATTTCCAATACCTGCAGCGCTCCTGATTCTCGTCTTCATCTCCGGACTCGTCTTTTTTGGCTACACGAACTGGATTCAGCCGCAAAGCCAAACCGCAAAGCCAACAGTGAATCTATACGAAACGGGCAACGATGGAATAGAACCGACCGAACCCCCAACGCAAGTCCCAACGGAACAGAAACGAGTCGTTTTGTCTACGCAAATAACTATTCCGCCAACGGCACGCCCAACGGATATGCCGCGCAAAGAAAATAGACGCAGGGAGATCGATGGCATGATCGAAGTGAATATTCCTTTTAACGGGCGAAGCTTTTGGATCGACGAGCGCGAAGTCTCCTATCAGCAGTATTACGCATTCTATACGCAAAATACGCAAAATGGTCCAGTGGCAGCGCTCAAACCAAAGGAGGTTCAGGCGAATCCGCTCGAACCGATTGTCAATATACCCAAAGCCAACGCCGTGAAATATTGTACTTGGGCGGGAGGAAGGCTTCCAACCTACGAGGAATGGAAAGCAGCTGCGGGCGTTGGGATGTCCGCAATTGAGATAGATAAGGTCAACTGCGGCGGAGAACGCGTCTCGCTCGTCTCGAGCAACCTTTATCCATCCGGGAAGTTTGGGGTATACGACCTGCATGGGAACGTTTGGGAATGGATCAACGCGATAGCTGACGCAGATCATATAAACCAGCTCTATCCAACGATTAAACCGCTTTATGCCGTTATCGGCGGTTCTTGGGAGACCGGATGTGCGGAGATTCTAAACGCTAAAGAGGTTCTGCTCGATAACGGTATGGAACGCGGGGATATCGGATTCCGCTGTGTGCGTGATAATTAAACGAGAAAGGCAGAAAACAAAATGGATAAAAAATATATTGTCTTTATTTTTATCTTTGCTGCTGCGCTCATTGTTGGAACCATGATCGATCAGGGAAAACCTAAAAATTCACTGCCAAATAAGATCGACTCAGTTCCGCCTTCCATTCCGTCTCAAACCAGGGTCTCCCTCGCCTCGGTCGTTCCAACCAAAGCAACAGTTCCGACAAAGCCAGCAATCACCGCAGAACCGGCAGGATTTTTGAACCCTCCGACAAGTTCGTCATCCCCATCAACCTCAGAATATCTCTTTACCGACAGCTTTGACCAGACTTTCAAGCCAGATTGGCATCGGATTGAGGGTGATTTTATCACTGTCGATAATCATTTCGTCGCGACCTCCGGACGTCCTGCTCGCGTCATCGTTGGTTCGCCAACCTGGACGAACTACGAAGTAGAAGGCATCTTTGAGCATCTTGCCAATTGGACACGCGGGTACAACGATTTATCCTTCGGAATCCGCACCACAAGCGACGGCAAGGAAGGCTATTTTATAAAATTACAAAGCGACAAGATACAATGTATCGTCAAAAGACAGAATACGTCTCCGCAAGTTCAGCAATCAAAAGAGATATACCTCACAAATAACGATACATATCAGTTTCTAATCCGGGCTGATGGCGCCAAATTGTCTTTTTGGATTGACGATGAAGAAGTCTGTGCGATTACGGACGCTTCGTTCGCATCCGGTTTGTTCTACGTTGAAATTGATCCGGGCGATTCAGGAAAATATCCATACATTGACGACATCCGAATCAGGGAACTGTAAGCCAAACCCGAAAAACAAAACGGCGCCTACCCATGCGCCGTTTTGTTTTTCGTATGTATCAAGCGCTCTGCGCTATCCCTCATAAGCAGCGCGCAAAACGCGAATCTCCTCCGCGTATCCGCTCAGCTCTTCGTTCGGCGTTTCCAAATAAAAAGGCAGCTCACGCAAGCTCGGATGATTGATAAAGCGGACGATCGCGCCCATGCCTATCGTCCCTTTTCCAATAAGCTCGTGCCGGTCCAAATGCGACGCAAACGGCTTCATGCTGTCGTTAAGATGAATCGCCTTAAGGCGCTCCAAGCCGATAACCTTATCAAATTGAGTTAATACCCCGTCAAGGTCATTCACAATATCGTATCCCGCTGAATAAATGTGGCAGCTGTCCATACAGACGCCTAACAATTCCGGATGATCCACGCGATCGATTATTTCGCGGATTTCCTCAAACGTCCGTCCTACTTCGCTCCCTTTTCCCGACATCGTCTCCAGCAGCACAGTCGTCCGTTGGTCGGGAGAAAGAACCTGATTCAGATGATGAACGATTAAGTCAATCCCAACCGCAGCACCCTGCCCGACATGCGAACCGGGATGAAAGTTGTAGTAATTCCCGGGAACGTTTTCCAGAATACGCAGGTCGTCTTTCATGACCATCAGCGCAAATTCGCGAATGCGTTCCTCCGCAGCCGCCGGGTTCAACGTATAAGGCGCATGAGCTAAAATCGGCGCAAACTCGTTTTCTTCCATGAGCGCAATCAACTTCTCCATGTCTCCCGGCACCGGCGTTTTCGCTGCACCGCCGCGCGGATTACGCGTAAAAAACTGGAAACAATTTGCGTCAATCGAGATCGCGTCACTGCCCATCTTTGCGTATCCCTTAGAAACCGACAAGTGACAGCCTATTTTCATCTTATTCATCGTCATCCTCCTCGGACACGCTGGGGGTACCGCTGGGTCCTTTCTTTCCGCTTTTGTTAGCTTGCGCCTGCTGCGCGGGTGTCTCGTCGTAAGTGATTTGATCCTTGCTGAAAAGGCGGCGTCCGACTTCGGGAATATCGACGAGAACCGTAAAATTAATCGGAAAAACCTCCACAACCTTGCCTTCACCCTGCGGCGTAACGACTTTCTTCTTCTTTTTCGGAAGAAGCTTTCGATTTTCAACGTACAGATCGTTTTCGTATTCCATGCAGCAGCGCAGCCGTCCGCACATCCCCGTAATCTCTGTTGGGGTCAGTGAGATGCCCTGCGCTTTCGCCATTCGGATTGAAATGCTGCTGAAATCAACTAAATGCGCCTTACAGCAGCACTCCGGCTTTCCGCAAGATCCAATCCCACCAATCGCTTTCGCTAAATCTCGCGGTCCTAACTGCTTGATTTCGACATTTCCGATTGAATAGGACGATTGAATCTCGGACCGGATCGCTTTCAGATCGACGCGTTCGTCCGTTGCCGTCGAATAGGTCAGCAACATATACGACCGGTCAAAGTTTAAATCTGCACCGATGAACTTTACCTCGGTCATCTTTTCTTGCTTCGCCCAGTTTTTACAAAAGTTCAGAACTTCGTCGGAAATCATTTTATTCGACTCGTTGAGAGCCAACTCTGCCGCGTTCGCTGGGCGTAACACCGGCTTCAACGGTTCCTGAACCTCGGATATATAATCGCTCATAATTTTAACAATTTGTCCCACCTGTTTGCCGCGATTCGTCTCAACCACGACAAATTCCCACAACTGAACCTCTGGACAAGAAGTCGCGTCGAACGTATAAATTCGACTTCCCTTCGAAAATCGAACTCCCACCGCGACCGGTACACAGATACTCATCTTTGCTCCTCTATACCCGTCCCCAAACGAGACGTTTCACAATTTTTCAATAGACTTGTTAGCGGCGTTGCGCCAGCGTAAAAAGACCAATCGTCACACCTAAAATAAACAGGACAATCACAACGAGCCCCATCGGTACACCGCCGCTGACCGTTCCCGCGGTAACGCCGACAAATGTCGGAACCACGAGCGGCGCGGGCTGGGTAAACGTCGCTAACCGAGTTGGCTCGGCAGCAATGACGAAGCGCGCTGCCAGCGTCGGATCGATCGTGTTCGTAACCCGCGGAGTCGGAGTGCCCGGAATCTCGACGATGGGAAGGTCGCCCAAATAATCCACGTACAAGTTATAGACCCATGCGTAACCGCCCGGTCCACCCGGGTACTCGATCAGAAGCCAGTTCCCGCCTTCAGTCCGTCCAACCGCGGAAGCTTGCTGCCCGATGACCATCGTTCCGACCCGGTCATACTCCGTTCCCGGACCGCCGCGAACGTTAATTTGGGGGTTGGCTGGGTCATTTTTAACGGTAACGACGACGCCCCGATCCGTACCGGTCACCGTCGGAATGTGTACCGTTGGAATTTGCGCGGAAACGCGCGCCGAAAACGATAGAAGGATACTAATCAAGAGCGCTAAACCGAAAATTCGGCGAAGCGAATGGGGATGAACCGTGTGAACCATATTTCTCATGCTATTCATTTTACTATAACAGGCTAAACAATAACCCGAAAGACAGGAAACTTCGACAGAGCGCAAGCTCAGAATCGATTCAATTCATATCCCCGCAAGATGAGTGTGCACCAAAATTTATCCTGAACCAATGTAATTTGACATTTTTCCAAGTCAGGATAAACTTCAAATGAACATTGTTCAACAAATAAAAAAAGGAAACCAAAATAAAAAAAGCCTTGAATATTTCTTTGACCTACTTAGCCGCAGCGCTCGCAGGGGGCGTCTTCTACCGAGAATTTACCAAATTTAATAACTTCACAGGCGTCACCGCGCTCGGGAAGCTCCATACGCACTTGTTCCTCTTAGGCACGGGCATTTTTCTCTTCGCGGCTCTATTTTCGCTTCATCTCCGCCTCGAAGATGAGAAAACATTCCGAAACTTCATGACTATCTATAATATCGGCTTGCCTTTGACGGCGCTCATGATGTTCATTCGCGGCGTTTTCCAAGTTCTGGGGACCAATCTTACGAAAGGTCTCAACGCCTCAGTTTCCGGCGTTGCGGGCATTGGTCATATTCTCCTTGGAGCGGGGCTCATCCTTTTCCTCGTCTCACTAAAGAAAGCAAAAAATAGAGAATGAACGCTTTCTCGAGGAATTACCTGTCTTTCTGATCAATGATAAGACCCCGCATCCCATTCCAGAGCCTTTACGATTCTTTCAGGGAGTTCAGGTTTCGAAACAATAAGGATTTCATGAAAGTAAAAAAAGAACTGTTGTTGATTTTTGCCTGTTTCATTTGGATAGTTGCAGGTGCAAACGTATTAAAAATCGGAATTTCGGCTTATACCCCTTTTTTCTCAGTCCCGAATTTGCTCATTTCGGTCGTCGTCTTTTTGTTATTTGAGCATCTTGTTTTTTCCCGCTTGGTAAAAAAACACGTCGAGAGAATTTCGAATTATGAAGAAGAGTATCAATTTTTCTACAAGTTCTTCGATCTCAAATCTTTTATCATCATGGCAGGGATGATGTCCGGCGGGATCTTTTTTCGTAAAATCGAGCTGTTTCCGAATCATTTTATCGCCGTTTTTTATTCCGGTCTGGGCGCAGCTTTGCTGATTGCCGGAATTCTTTTTGGAATAAATTATATTAAAATGAGGAAGGAATCAAAACTATCGAAAAATTAGAAAGGCGAATTCATCATGCAATTCGAATCCATTTCAAAAGTCCCCGGTTTCAGAATCGGACATGCGGAAAATAAAAAAGCATTGACCGGATGCACGGTGATTCTCTGCGAAGACCGGACAGTCGGCGGAGTCGACCAGCGCGGAGGCGCCCCAGGCACGAGGGAAACCGATTTACTGCGTCCGATGCACTTAGTTGAACACGTTAATGCAGTGCTTTTAGCGGGCGGATCGGCTTTCGGATTGGACGCGGCGGCGGGAGTCATGCGCTTCTGCGAAGATCACGGCAAAGGTTTTCCGGTCGGACCGACCCGCGTTCCGATCGTTCCTGCCGCAGTTTTGATGGATCTAACCGTAGGTGATTATAAAGTTCGTCCCGACGCAGTCATGGGCTATGCAGCCTGCCAAAACGCGTCACACGAAGATCCGGCGCAAGGCAACTTCGGCGCTGGTACAGGCGCGACCGTTGGAAAGATTTTGGGAATGGGTCAAGCCATGAAAGGCGGAATTGGGCACGCTGCGGTCGACCTCGGCGGAGGACTCTGGCTCGGTGCGATCATCGCCGTCAACGCGCTCGGCGACATCGTCGACCCTGCGACCCAGGAAATTATCGCCGGCGCACGAACGCTGACCAAAGGACCGCTCAGAATCGGGGAACCCGGATACTTTGCGGATTCGCTGTCATTTATGCGGTCAGCGATCGGTCAGCAGGCGCTCTCCATGGCGGCGAAATCGAATACGGTCATCGGCGCCGTCCTGACCAACGCAAAACTGACGAAAAATGAGACAAATAAACTTGCGCAATGCGCCCATAATGGACTTGCCTTGACGATTCGCCCCGCCCATACCATGTTCGATGGCGACACAATTTTCGCGCTGGCGTCTAATAAAAAAGGCGCAAACATTCACACCCTCTCGGCGCATGTTCCAATCGTCGTCGCTCAGGCTATCCTAAACGCAATCAATTTTGCAGAATCAGTTCCCAATATACCGGCGAGAGAGTTATAATCGTTGTCTCATTTGAGCGAAAAGGCAAAGTTTACCAAAACTCGTAGTTGAAAAACTCGAGAAAAAACTGTATGCTATATATGATAAACTCCTAACCGGTCGGAGGGACGGAATTCGTATGGAATCTGAACTAATTGACGTCGAACTGGACGGCGACTCTTATAGCGCTGTAAACCGCTTGTTGGAAATTGCACGAAAAAAATCGTTCGCAACTATCGACGATATTCTTCAAGTTTTTCCCGACGCGGAACAAAACGTCGACCAGCTTGAAGAAGCCTTTGCGGCGTTGCAAAGCGTCGGTATCCCGTATATGGAAGAGTCAAACGGCGAAGATGAATTAGGCGTCGACGATCTTGAATTGCTCGGAGACGAAATCGAAATCGCCCAAAACCTTTCCCAGGATGACCTCGCCAACATTGATACAGACGACACGATTGGACTTTACCTGAAGGAAGTCAGCCGCGTCCCGTTGCTTAGCGCCGACGAAGAAGTCGACCTCGCTCAGCGTATCGAACGCGGTCGCATTGCGCGCGAAGAACTTGCACACATCAGCGTATCTGATGCGCGCCGTTCAGAACTTCGCCATAGTATCGAAGATAGCTGGGACGCACGGGAACATCTCATCACCGCGAACTCTCGTCTCGTTATTTCCGTCGCGAAAAAATACATGGGACGCGGCGTCCCGTTCCTGGACCTGATTCAGGAAGGGAATATCGGACTCATCCGTGCTACAAAAAAATTCGACTATCGTCGCGGTCATAAGTTCAGCACTTACGCCACATGGTGGATTCGTCAAGCCGTCACCCGCGCCATCGCCGATCAGGGACGAACAATTCGCGTCCC
>DAOUFB010000027.1:0-21315 GCA_034430135.1 Flexilinea sp.
ACTTGGCGGTAAATACCCGTGACGGGACTTTCACCCGTTAGAACTGTGCCATGCCCGGCACACGATGATAAAAGCTGGCGCATGCGCCAGCTTTTTCAATAGTGCAAACTTTTTTCTGAGCGATACATATGGATCATAAAGGTGTACAATCGATCATCCATCATCCAATCCCTTCTCGTATCGATGCGAGAAGATGTTGTCAGCAAACAGCTTCATTCTTTTATTGCAAATCAAGAAAATAAATAAATTAAAAACCAGATGAAAAGAATCGCAGGAATGACATAGAATAAGCAAAAGTAGATTCCTGCCATCAAAGCGAGTACCTGCACCAGAAAAGTCATAAACCTTTCAAAACAAGAAGGTCGATACCTGACCCCTGGATACTTAGTTTCGCTCTCACTCATCCAAACAAAATAGCCGCCATCATCCATGCGTTCATTTTATCAAAACGTTTTACATTTTCGCGATCTAATCGTTAATGTCTGTGTTTCAAGTTTTTCCTTGTGAGTTGAAACGCAATCCTTCTATAAATTCCGCCATCGCCAAATCCCTGATTAGGGTATAATCACCCCGTGGGGATATATATATATATATCCCTTTTCAGATAGCGATAAGCAGAATTATTACCGAAGAATCGCACGCTAATACCAGGTTATTTGGGGAGTCGCCAACCAATTTTAAGGGAACGCAATGACAACGCTTGAGCAAGTCACAGCAGGAAGTCTAATCAGGGGGATAACGGGTTCTGAACCGGTAACCGTGATCGCCGTTAACTGGCACGGAAACTCCGTCATAACCGTCACCTACCGCCAGTCGAATGGAACGCTAAGCGAGCGGCTTCTCTACCGTGAAGACGAGGATAACCTTGAAATAGCGGAACCAAGCGCACGCTGGAGTTTTGACGGCGACGCAAAAACACTCCGGCTTACCTCCGAAGCCTATCGAATTCACCTCGCGCATTTGTTCGACCCCTATCTCGCCGTCCATTCGTCGGAAGTTGACCCATTGCCGCATCAAATTTCAGCAGTCTACCAGGAAATGTTACCGCGTCTCCCCTTACGCTACATTCTCGCCGATGATCCGGGCGCAGGGAAAACGATTATGACGGGTCTCTTCCTGAAAGAACTGATCGTGCGAGGAGATCTTCATCGATGCATGATTGTTTGCCCTGGCAATCTCGCTGAACAATGGCAGGACGAGCTTTACCAAAAATTCCATCTTCGATTCGAAATATTGACGAACGATCGGATTGAATCCGCCTATTCGGGTAACATATTCACCGAGATAAACTATTGTATCGTTCGATTGGATAAGCTTGCGAGAAATGAACCGCTTCAGGAAAAGTTAAAAACTGTCGACTGGGACGTTATCGTCTGCGATGAAGCGCATAAAATGTCGGCAACTGTATGGGGCGGCGAAGTAAAATACACCAAGCGCTTTAATCTCGGTCGCCTCCTCTCGTCGATTTCACGTCATTTTCTTCTCTTAACCGCAACGCCGCATAACGGTAAAGAGGAAGATTTCCAACTTTTCATGTCTTTAATCGATCCGGATCGTTTTGAAGGCGGCGCTCGAAACAGCAATCAATCCGTTGATGTTTCTGACGTCATGCGCCGACTGGTCAAAGAGGATCTCCTGAAATTTGACGGAACGCCTCTTTTCCCGGAACGACGCGCTTACACGGTAAATTATGATCTCTCGCCCGGTGAAGCAGCGCTCTATACAAATGTGACGAATTATGTCCAGGAAGAATTTAACCGTGCTGACAACCTGACCAAAGAGCGAAAAACGACGGTCGGTTTTGCGCTAACCGTTCTCCAGCGGCGTTTAGCTTCTTCCCCGGAAGCAATCTATCAATCGGTCAAGCGCCGGCGTGAACGCCTTGAAGCCCGCTTAGCGGAAGAGAAGCTGGGAAGACGCGCACTTGTGTTCGCGCTTTCCGACGTAGATGACTATGATGAAGACGACCTTCCATCAAGCGAACTCGAGAACAACGAGGAAGCCGTCGTCGATCAAGCTTCAGCGTCACAAACCATCGCCGAACTTGAAGCTGAACTGAATACCCTTCGCAGACTTGAACGAATGGCGAACGACGTTCGTCAAAGAGGCGAAGATCGAAAATGGGAAGAGCTCTCCTCGCTCCTTCAGGATAACGGAAACATGTTCGACCGTGAAAAAAAACGTGAAAAACTAATCATTTTCACGGAGCACCGCGACACGCTCCGCTATCTTGCTAATAAAATCCGCTCATTGTTGGGAGATGACGAAGCCGTCGTCACGATCCATGGCGGCTTACTACGCGATGAGCGCCGAAAGGTTGAAGAAATTTTCAAACAGGATAAAAATGTCCGCATCCTGATTGCGACGGACGCAGCCGGAGAAGGAATCAACCTCCAGCGCGCTCACCTCATGGTTAATTACGACCTGCCTTGGAACCCGAATCGCATTGAACAGCGCTTCGGACGCATCCACCGTATCGGGCAAACAGAAGTCTGCCACCTTTGGAACCTCGTATCCAAAGAGACCCGAGAAGGATTAGTTTTTCAGCGTCTTTTCGAAAAACTCGAACAGGAACGGGAAACCCTCAAAGGCAAAGTTTTTGATGTTCTTGGGGACGTTCTTTTCGATCAACGTTCGCTTCGCGATCTCCTCATCGAAGCGGTTCGCTATGGGAACGACCCCAACGTCCGCGCCAGACTTACGAGCGTCGTTGATAAAGCCTTAGATCATGAATCTTTATTGAAACTGATTGAGGATAATGCGCTGACCGAAAACGCGATGGATGTTCATCAGGTCGCCGCCATCCGTGAAGAGATGGAACGCGCCGAAGCGCATCGGCTTCAGCCGCACTTTATCGAATCGTTTTTCCTCGAAGCCTTTCGAACACTCGGCGGTCAAATTCGACTTCGGGAAAGCGGCCGCTGCGAAATTACTTTCGTGCCTTTCGCGATCCGAAACCGCCAAAGTGGAATCAGCGGACGCGAGCCCATCTTAACCAAATATGAACGTGTCTGTTTTGAAAAAGAGAATATCCATGTTCAAGGAAAACCCATAGCCGATCTCATCGCGCCAGGACACCCATTGCTCGAAACGACGATCGAGCTGATCCTTGAACGAAACTTGGAAGTTCTTAAGCATGGCGCAATCTTCATCGACGACGATGACACGGGACAGGATCTCCGATTGCTCGTTTACATCGAGGATAATGTCCAGGATGGTGTTCCGCTTCCTTCCGGCGGACGGCGGATTATCTCCAAGCGTCTCCATTTCATCGAGCGCAAAGCTGACGGCTCCACGATCGACGCGGGCTATGCGCCATATCTGGATTATCGCCCAGCTGAAGCGGATGAAGCAACCGCGATCCGCGCACTGTTGGAGCGTCAGGAGTGGCTGAAAGAAGATGTCGAAACGAATGCGGTTGATTTTGCGGTAACGAATGTCGTCCCGGAACACGTCCAAGAAGTAAACGCTCGGAAAATAAAACGGATCGATAAAATCTACGCCGCGGTCAAAGCTCGGCTTACTTCGGAAATCCAATACTGGGATTATCGAGCCGGGGAATTAGCGGAAAAGGAACAGGCGGGACACCCTAACGCGAAAATGAATTCCCAGATAGCACGGCGCAGAGCGGACGATCTCTGCGCTCGAATGAAAAAACGCTTCGCGGAGTTAGATCAGGAACGGCGGGTCACCGCGGCGCCCCCCACTGTGATCGGCGGCGCTATCGTCGTTCCGCGCGGATGCTTAGACGCTCTTCTCCAAAAAAGTCCGAACTTCTCCGCGGACGCGCTCGCACGACAACGGATCGAACAAATTGCCATGCGGGCAGTGATGCAGATCGAAGCCGATCTTGGCTATCAGCCGAAAGACGTCAGCAAGGCAAAAGTCGGTTACGATGTCGAATCTTGGATTCCGCCTGAGCTGCGAAAGGAAGACGGAGCGAGCCTGCGGTTTATCGAAGTCAAGGGGCGAGCTTTCGGGAATCCGACCGTAACCGTCAGCAAAAACGAAATCCTGACCGGGCTGAACAAGCCTGATGAGTACATTCTTGCCCTCGTCGAAGTAGACGGGGAAGAAACGAGAACGCGCTACCTGCGCAAACCTTTCCGTCTAAAGCCGGATTTTGCCGCCGCCAGCGTGAATTACAATATTTCCGAACTGTTGAACAATTCTGAAATCATTCTTAAAAGAGGATGCGAATGAGCTATAAAAAGAAACTGATCGAAGTCGCTTTGCCGTTGGAAGCTATCAATCGGGAATCCGCGCGGGAAAAATCAATTCGTCATGGTCACCCCTCGACCCTGCATCTGTGGTGGGCGCGGCGTCCCTTAGCCGCAGCGCGGGCGGTCATCTGGGCATCGTTAGTCGACGACCCGTCCGCGCATCCCGATCAGTTTCCCACGGAAGAATCGCAAGCCGCAGAGCGGCAGCGGCTATTTAAAATCCTTGAGGAATTGGTCGTCTGGGAAAACGCCAACAACGAAGAAGTCCTCAACGCAGCCAAGGCGGAGATTCTTAAATCGACCGACGGCAATCCGCCGCCGCTCCTGGATCCCTTCGCCGGCGGCGGGGCAATACCGCTTGAAGCGCAGCGGTTAGGACTTAAAGCTTACGCCAGTGACCTTAACCCGGTAGCGGTCATGATCAACAAAGCCATGATCGAAATCCCGCCCAAATTCGCCAACCAGCCGCCAGTCAATCCGGAGGCACGCGCGAAAATCGGCGCAAAGACCGGTTGGAAAGGCGCGCAGGGCTTAGCGGAGGATGTCCGCTATTACGGCGAATGGATGAAAGAAGAAGCCTGGAAGCGCATCGGACACCTCTACCCAACTGTCAGGGACACGCAAGGCAATGAGCGAACCGTCATCGCCTGGATCTGGGCACGGACGGTAAAATGCCCCAATCCAGCATGCGGGGTGCAAATGCCATTAGTTAAATCTTTCACACTTTCAAAAAAGAAAGGCAAAGAATTTCAGGTCGTCCCAGAGCTAAAGGATGGGAAACTGGAATATCGGGTCATGCCCGGATCGAGTAAGCTGGATGGCACCGTAGATCGCAATGGCGCGCGCTGTATCGCCTGCGGTCAACCGGTCGGCCTTGAATATATTCGAAGTGAAGCTCAGGCAAAACGCATGAATGCAGAACTGCTCGCTATCGTGGCGGAAGGACAAAATAGTCGGCTCTATATTTCTCCCGATGAATTACATAAACGAGCGGCCGAAATTGAAAAACCAGCGAATTATCCGAGCGGTCGGTTATCCGGAAAAGCTCGTGTAAGCGTTCCACTTTATGGCTTTGAGGAAACGGGCGATCTTTTCACGAATCGTCAGCTGACTGCGCTGACTACGTTCAGCGATCTCGTCAAAGAAGCGCAGCAAAAAGCCGCCGACGATGCGCTCGCGGCGGGGTTGTCCGCGGAAGGAACCGGACTCGCGGACGGTGGAACGGGCGCGAAAGCTTATGGGGAAGCGATTGGCGTATATCTGGCTTTTGCGGTTGACAGGTGTACCAACTATTCGTCATCCCTAAATTCCTGGAGCGGAGAATTCATCATACAGGTTTTCGGAAGGCAAGCCATACCTATGGTTTGGGACTATGCGGAAACCAACCTTTTTTCCAATTCGACCGGAAACTGGACTGGTGCGATTAAGTGGATAGAAAGAGTTTTGCCTAATTTACCGTCCGAAATTGATGGAGAGTGTTTCCAAGCTAATGCTCAAGAAAAAATAAATCTAAGCAAGGTATTGATTTCTACTGACCCGCCATATTATGATAACATCGCATATGCGGACTTATCTGATTATTTTTACATATGGATGAGACAAAGCTTAAAGAACATTTACCCTAATTCGCTTAAAACATTGCTGGTTCCGAAAGAAGATGAGCTTGTTGCTACGCCTTATAGATTTGTGGGAGGAATTCAAGAGGCTCAGAAGTTTTTTGAAACCGGTATGCAAAAAGCTATGTCCCAGATAAGTGAGGCGACAGGCAATCTCCCTATTACAATTTATTATGCATATAAACAAAGTGAGACAATTGAAACAGATAACTGTAAAACCACATCATCGACAGGTTGGGAAACGATGCTTTCCGCAATAATCAATGCGGGACTGAATATAACTGGTACTTGGCCGATGCATACGGAAAGAGAAACCGGTTTTAAATCTAGCGTCAATGCACTTGCATCATCGATTGTCTTAGTCTGCCGCAAGCGCGAAGCGGACGCAGCGGTGATCACCCGGCGAGATTTTCTCGGACAGCTCAAGCGTGAACTTAGCCCTGCGCTCTCAAAGCTGCAGCAAAGCAATATCGCCCCGGTCGACATGGCGCAAGCCGCCATCGGTCCAGGCATGGCGGTATATTCCCGCTATGCGCAGATATTGGACGCGGACGGAACGCCGATGACCGTACGGACCGCACTTCAGCTCATCAATCAGGAATTGGATCTCTTTTTCAATGAACAGGACGGGGAACTGGATCGCGAAAGCCGCTTTTGCGTCGAGCTATTTACCCAAGCTGCCTTCAACGAAGTCCGCTACGGCGAAGCCGACGTTCTCGCGCGCGCGAAAAACGTCTCCATTGAAGGACTGGCTCAAGAAGGCGTTTTGGTTGCGGAAAAAGGGCTGGTACGGCTGCTTACCCGTGAAGAGCTTCCGGAAATGGAGCCGAAGAAGAACGATCCGCTCTGGCTGATCACGCAGCAACTCACCAAAGCCATGGATATCGGCGGGAATCAGGCGTGCGCAGCGCTCATCGCGAACTTACCGCCGAGAACTGTTGAACTCTCGAAGGCGTTAGCCTACCGCCTTTTCAGTATTGCCGATCGGAAGGGTTGGACGAAAGAAGCCTTCGCGTATAACTCGCTGGTCAACGCCTGGACGGACGTTCAAGCGGTCGCGGCGGACATTGCTGCAAACCGGCGCGATCCTGAACAGGCGTCGTTATTCGACGCGTCCATGTAGCTAAAAGGATCCGTAAAATGGAAGAAAATCACCTGAAAATCACAAAAGGCTTTCGTGCCTTATTGACCGGCTTCGCGCCATACATCGCACGCGAATTAAAAATCAGTTTGGGAGATAATTGGTGGAAACATGGCGTCATAGGCGTACTTTCCGAAGATCAGATCCGCGATCTGCCCGTTACAAATGACTGGGGGAAACTCGTCGACTCATTGGATATTTGGCGTTGTATCCTGATATTCGAAAGAAATTGGAATGACGTTTTTCGGAAGAAACTTTCAATTGACCATCGAACCTGGGCATTGGAGCTTAAAGGAGTGCGCCATAAGTTAGCGCATCTGGGTGGCGATGATTTCTCGGATGACGATACCTGGCGGGCGCTTGACACAATGGCGCGCCTGGCGGAGCAAATCGACCCCGATGGCGCGGAAGAAATCAGGACGCTCCTGCGGGAGCATCGTTACGGAAGCGCACAAGGCTCTACTGCGCTGACGGAAAATATCCAAGCGCCTGGAAATGGAAATGGAAAAAAGGCAGGCATCCTCGAAACAACACCGGGAAACGGGCTTCTTTCCTGGCGGGAAGTCATGGAACCGCATCCGGACGTTGCGCAAGGACGTTATAAAAACGCGGAATTTGCCGCAGATTTGGCTCAGGTTGCCCGAGGAGAAGGCTCCTTTGAATATCAGGATCCGGTTGAGTTTTTTGCCCGAACCTATATAACACAGGGCATGGCAGGGTTACTGACCGAAGCGCTCAAACGCGTGAACGGGAAAGACGGCGAGCCGGTGATTCAGCTCAAAACCGCCTTTGGCGGCGGGAAGACCCATAGCATGCTGGCGCTTTATCATATGATGCGTGGCAAAGTATCCATCGAAAAATTGCCGACATTGAAATCAGTTCTAACCGCCGTAGGATTTTCCTCGCTGCCGAAGGTAAACGTCGCGGTCGTGGTCGGCACCGCGTTGGATCCCAACAAAGCCAAACGACCGGCGAAGATGCCGGGAATTACCATTAATACCATTTGGGGCGAAATCGCCGCTCAACTGGCTGAATCTGCGGGAAAACCAAGTCTCTATGACTTCGTAAAAGAGGCAGATAAACGAGGAGTTTCCCCGGGTTCGGAAGCTTTAAAAAATTTATTGGACGGTGCCGCGCCATGCATGGTATTAATGGACGAACTGGTTTCCTATGCGAAAAAATTATACGGCGCGACCGGGTTGGTTGCTGGAAGTTACGATAATTTTATCGCGTTCATTCAGGAAATAACCGAAGCTGCCCGAGCGAGCAAAAACAGCCTGGTCGTCGCTTCGATTCCAGAATCGGAACTTGAAATTGGCGGCGAAGCTGGAGCGATAGCGTTGAAGACAATTGAGCATACATTCGGCAGAATGGAATCGATCTGGAGACCCGTTGGAGCGGAAGAAGGCTTTGAAGTTGTCCGGCGAAGACTTTTCCTGGATTGTAAAAATGCTGAAATGCGCGATGAGGTATGCCGGCGATTCAGTCAAATGTACCACGACAACGCTTCGGACTTTCCGTCGGAAACCAAAGAAGTAAAATATCGCGAAAGAATGCTGTCCTGTTACCCGATTCATCCAGAGGTATTCGACCGCCTGTATGAAGATTGGGCGACTCTGGATCGGTTTCAGCGCACGCGCGGCGTTTTGCGCCTGATGGCAGCGGTCATTCATGAGCTCTGGATGGGGAATGACGCCGGGTTGATGATCCTGCCCGGATCAATGCCGATGGATGTTCCGACCGTCCGCGACGAATTAACCCGTTACCTTTCGGAAGGCTGGAATCCGGTCGTCGACAGCGAAGTCGACGGAAAGAATTCAACGCCCTATCGGCAGGATAAGAATACGAGCCGTTTCGGGAAACATCTCGTATCACGCCGGGTTGCCCGTACGATCCTGTTAGGTTCAGCGCCATCGGATCGAGATCGAACGTTACGCGGTTTGGAGGTAAAACGAATCCGGCTTGGAACGGTACAGCCGGGGGAATCAGTTGCGATTTTTAACGACGCATTAGCCAGTTTGAGTAATTCTCTGACATACCTTTACGCCAGTGCGGCGGGGGATCGGTTCTGGTACGATACCCGCCCTACGCTGAGGAAGACGGTTGAAGACCGCGCGAGCCAAATTCCGCTATCGGATGTGGAATTCGAAATTGAATCGCGGTTGGGAAAATTGAGGAGGGAAAATCTTCTTTCTGGGATTCATGTCTGCCCCGCCAGCTCGCAGGACGTCCCGGATGACCAAAGCGCGAGATTGGTCATCCTGAAACCCTCAGCTGTCTTTAGGGATCTGAAAGACAGCGATAAGGCGATGACCACGCTAAAGGAAATAATTACGCAAAGAGGGAACTCGCCACGGATTTATCGAAATATGCTCGTTTTCGCTGCGGCGGATCGGGACGGAATGACCACGCTTAGTTCGAGCGTAAAATCGTTTCTCGCTTGGAAATCCATCAAGGAAGACAGTATTGAATTGAATCTTGACGCAGCGCAAAACCGGGAAACCGAAAATAATATTAACCGAATAAACTTGATCGTCGATAGCCAATTGAATGAAGCTTACTCATGGCTTCTCACACCTTATATCGATAAATCCGCTGATTCGAACGAGATTATCTGGGAAACAGCACGGATCAGCGGCAGCGGCGAAAATGTCGTTGTGAAAGCTGCGAAAAAACTAATCAACGACCAGCATCTCATTCAAAAATGGGCGCCGATTCTCTTAAAAATGGAACTGGATGACCTGCTCTGGAAAGAGGAAAACCATATTTCGATCAAACGATTATGGGATTGCCTAACTTCTTATTTGTACCTGCCAAGGCTGGTGAACGAGAAAGTTTTATTCCAAACGATTCAGGATGGTGTCAATTCGCCGGAGTTTTTTGCGTATGCGGCTGGTTTTGACGGAATGCGCTATATTGACTTGAAATTTAATCAGTTCGTTGGCTCGATCGATTGCATGGCCTATTTAGTGAAAGTGCCAGTGGCGAAAGAACAGCTGGAACGAGAGAAAATTGCGAAAGAAACCGTAAATGGAGGTGAACCCACCGCTGCATACATTTCAGGAGAACCAGCAACCTCAAACGCAGTTCAAGAAATAACAACAAACGCTCCGTCTCAAGTTCGAGCCCCCATGAATAAAACGCGATTTTATTTATCCGCGACGCTGGATAATACACGGATCAATCGCGATGTACAAAGGCTATTGGAAGAAGTTATCAAGCATATAGCGGATACTACCGGAGCTGAGGTTAAAGTTTCGCTTGAAGTGGAAGCCAGTTCCGGACAGGGATTTTCGGATAAGACAATTCGGGATGTCAGTGAAAACTGCCGAACATTGCGCGTTGATCATTTTGAATTTGAGGAATGAAAACCAGCTTTCATTAGCTCGAAAGGATGTAGATTATAAGCCTAAAACGATTACGCGCTGCATCGGTATCCTAACAGAAGCCAAAACGCCGCGTTCCCCATGTGCTTAGGTGTGCGGCGTTTTTTGGTTTTCATTCAACCACCAAACGGGCTTTTATCACATTGCACCTTCAATATCTTCCGGCGCACAAATGTCCGAATGATAGGACAGAACGTGTTCGTAAGCGATCCGGTGCCAGTCATCGGTGACGCTGCCGTCCTCGTTAGCGAAGAAACTGGCGTTCATGTAGCGGATGAGGACATATTCGCAGGTCTTCTGATCCCAGCCGTTGCCCCGGCTAAAATCGATGCCCCTGCCGACGTTCTTCGCCATAACCGCTTCAAAAATCGGCAAGGACAATTCATTGACCGGCACCTTCATATCCGGCAAATCGAAGAAGCCGCCCTTATCATTGGTGTATATAAAAAGATTGCTCAGGGTTCCATTGGTGATGCACTTGACGCGGCGAATATCGGAAAGCTTGATCTGCTTCTTCGTGTCAACAAGAGCACCGTCTTTAATGCGGATTGCCTTTCCGCCGAAGCCTATAGCAATTTTCAGATCGAGATGATCGAGATTATCGGGAAACGCCTTCGTTAACTTGCACTCCGCGTTTGCGATCAGGATCGTTTTGGTCTCCAAGACATTATGTCCGCTGCGGGCTCTTGTATCTGTGTTAAAGTCACCGATTTCCTTTCCCTCGTTGTTGAAAAAAGTCATATTGTAACTTTGATTTGAGCTGCAATACCCGATAATGAAGATAGTACCAATCTCGGAGAACTTCAACGAAAGATTTTTCTTCCCATTCGCAGATTCATACTTGACGCCCTCTCCAGAAACCGTCAGAGTGTATTTACACGGAATCGTATAATTTAAATTCATATTTTCAAAAACACGCTTCATATGCTCATTCCCCCTATTTTTATTTTCAAATTTATAATTTTTCAGTCAAAACCGACTGAGAAATAACAGCAATGTCAAGAGTCAACTGACGTTCACAAGCTCACGTTGGCTCAACCGCTGTTTCACCCATCCAACGTAATTTCGCAGCCATTTCCATAAGCTCATGAAAGAAACATCGCAGATCAAATATCAAAACCAGACTGCCGACGTTACGATGCCTATCCTTACTCAATACTTACCATAGCTTATTTATTTCTTTAATTATATATTAGTATCTTTTTATATTCTATTTTTAACTGTTCTTATCACAAGTGTTGGACTTCCATTGATGCGTTACAGATCCCAGGGAAAAAATAGCGAATGGAGAAATCTCATTTGCACGATAACTTTAGAATGGCAATAATTTCTTCACCATCTTTTTCATCTATTTCAGCAAATCCATACGAACTATATAGTTGTCGCGCGGCATCATTTTCGACTTCATACGACAACCAACAGTACTCTGCTGCTCCACAAGGAAGGGTATTTATAAAATCCAAGGCAAGCCTTACTGCTTTCTTGCCAAGACCTTTACCCTGATAATTCTTATCTATCATAAGCCGCCACAGATTATAATTTCCCTTAGCTATCTTAGGTGCATCATCCCAGTAATCATCGACATCAAATCCTATCATCAGAAATCCGACAGGCGTATCATCTTCATAAATAGCAAAGGGAAATGCATGACCATTTCCCGTAATTGCTGTGTAAGCTTCAATGATACTGATATCATTGGCTGCGACAAAGTTTTTCTGGTTATCGGATACTTCAAGTTTTAAAATTTTCCATACATTTTTTCCATTGATCTTTTCCAATCTAAGCATGTTTTTATCCTCATAAATTCAAATTTACCAACCGCTATTTCCACAAAAGCCTCCCATCAAAACGATGGAAGGCTTTTTAAACAATTTACTTAAACTCAACAACTTTTTCGTATCGAAATAAAACATCGAAATAAAACCATGACAGAGTTTTCCATATCTTGTAATTACGAAACAAAACTGTTTTCGATAGCTTTTTTACAGAAACATATTTGCTGCTGTCACTCCCACTCAATCGTCGCAGGCGGCTTCCCGGAAATATCGTAAACGACACGACCCGCGCCCTTAACCTCTCGTGAAATACGCTCGGAAATCCGTCCTAAAACCTCATGCGGAAGCGGCATATATTCCGCCGTCATAAAATCCTTCGTCCGCACCGCGCGAACCGCGACCACATAATCGGTCGCCCGCTCGTCGTTAACGACCCCAACCGACCGCACGCCCGGGAGGACCGCGAAATACTGATTCGGCTTCTCATCCAGCTTCCCGATCTCTTCTCGAACGATTGCGTCCGCTTCACGCAGCACGTTTAATTTTTCCTCGGTGACCTCGCCGACACAGCGCACGCCCAAACCCGGACCCGGGAACGGCTGCCGTTCGACAAGTTCCGCCGGGAGCCCCAGTTTTCGTCCCAGAAGGCGTACTTCGTCTTTGAAAAGTCCCTTCAACGGCTCAACCAGCCCGACGAAATTGACATCCTTCGGAAGCCCGCCGACGTTATGGTGGCTTTTAATAACACCTTTGCTTCCGGTTCCGGATTCAAGGATATCCGGATAAATTGTCCCCTGTCCCAAAAACGGAATTTGACCTTGCGCTTCGGACGCTTCCTCGAAGACGCGAATAAACGTCTCACCGATAATCTTTCGTTTACGCTCCGGATCAGAAACACCCGCTAAAGCGTCCAGGAATCGCTTCTGCGCGTTGACGCGGACAAAATTGATCTCGCGGTTTGAAAACGCCGCTTCAATTTCATCCCCTTCATTCTTCCGCATCAGCCCATGATCCACAAATACGCAAGTCAACTGATTCGGAACCGCCTTCGCGATTAGCGCGGCGCAAACCGAACTGTCGACCCCACCGGACAGCGCAAGTAAAACGCGCTGAGTGCCTACCTGCGTCCGAATCTCTTCGATCGTCGTCTCAATAAATTCGTCAATACTGTAATCAGCGGTGCAGCCGCATTTTTCAAAGAGGAACTCATGAAACGCCGCGTTCCATTTCTCCGAACGAACGCCATCCTGATAATTCGGGATAAAAACCGGAATGCCAAGTCTGAACACGTCATGTTCACGGTTCAATTCCCCTGAATCGTTCAGAGGTTCAGCGGTCAGGACGATCCCAACCGGGTTAATCTCACGGATTTCACCGGTATCGACGCTGCCGGGTTTGATGATCGAATAAACGTTTTGACTGCGAATTTGAGACGCGATAAGTTCCCTGTGGTGTCCGCCGAAATCGAGGACCAGAATCGTTTGATTATTCATGCTTTCCTCCATGCTGAGAAATATTTTAATCGACCGCTGAGCGAAATTCAGCGATTCTTTTCAGCTTCATGAACGGACATTTCCATATTCGTCAAGTCCAGCTGCTTCTTTTTTTCTATTTTTTGAAAAATAATGCCATGACGAAAGTTTAGAATTCCAGCGCCCTATGGCTTAACCTTCTATTACAGTATCATGACAAAGTTTGAGCGGATATACCGTTAGAATGCAGTGGTGCAATACGGGTGTATAAGAGGACCGCTCGTGAATATTCAAAAGGAGAAGAAAGATGAAGAAAGTTTTTGCGTTGTTCGTTTGTGTTTTGGTCGTCCTTACTTCAATAGCCACGGTAAGCGCCGACGTCGCTACTTCCGGATACGACGTCGTTTTCCGCGAAGCCGTACCGACGATAGATGGGAAATTAGACGAAGCGGTTTGGGAGACCGTTCCGGTCATCAGCGGTGAATTCCGATATCCATGGGAAGCGGTCGAAGCGCCCTTAACTGTGTTCAAAGCTTTCAACGACGGGAAAAATTTGTATTTCTCGTTCTCTGTAACCGATGCGTCCGTTCTTTCGGTTGAAAAATGGGATGGCGAATCAACCGTAGATGACGAAGACCGTGTCGAAATGTTCTTCGCCGCCGGTCCGGTCGACCTTCCGGTCGAATATGATATTCCGCTTTATTACAATATCGAAGTCGATCCGCTCGGACGCGTTCACGACTACAGTGCGAAATATTATCGAGCGTTCGACAGTGATTGGAACCTGGAAGGGCTCGAATCCGCCGCCGTTTTGACCGATACTGGGTACGACGTCGAAGGCTCTATTCCGCTCAAATCATTTGAAGATTTAGCGCTGCTTGCGGCTGACCGAACGATGCGCGTCGGTGTTTTCCGCGCCGAATTTACGAAACCAGCTGATGAAATTATCATGCAGTGGATTTCCTGGGTTGATCCGAAAACCATGGTCCCGGATTTCCATGTGGATGCCGCATTCGGCGAATTCCGAATCATGAAATAATATTATAAATATATAAAATCAACTCCATCGCAGCTGTGACATAAGTTGAGCGGACTAAGAAGTATATAACAACACCCATCAACAATTCCAAAGCGGCGGCAAGATCCCCAATCAGACTGACGGGGCATCCTGTCCGCCGTTTTTTCTGAATATGTTCTAATTCCTGTATAATAGAAAGAAAGTCATAAAGGGGAGGCACACCATGAATTCATCATCAATCCGAATTGAAGATTACCGCGAAGCCGCAGATTTTATTCGTAACCGGATCTCGATCCAACCCAAAATCGGGCTGGTTTTGGGTTCAGGTTTGGGCGCACTGGCTGACGAAGTTGAAAACCCGACCATCCTCGAAACTGCGACCATCCCGAATTGGCCCCGCTCCACCGTCCAAGGTCATTCCGGACGGCTCGTCATCGGCAAGCTCGCCGGACGCAGCGTCCTCGTCCAGCAAGGACGCGTTCACTTCTATGAAGGCTATGACCCGGCTACGCTCACTTTTGCCGTCCGCGTCATGAAGCTTTTAGGCGTTCGATCGCTCGTTCTGACGAACGCAGCCGGAGGCGTCAATCCGTCATACCGCCCCGGCGATGTGATGATGATTACCGATCAAATCAGTTTCGTCGCCATGTCCGGGTATCACCCGCTCCGCGGCGCAAATATGGAAGAATTCGGACCCCGTTTTCCAGATATGTCTCAAGCCTATGACCGCCCTTATCAGGCGCTCGTCCGCGCCGCCGCAAAGAAACTCGGTATTCCTGTCCACGAGGGCGTTTATACGTGGCTCTCAGGTCCGTCATTTGAAACGCGCGCAGAAATTCGCTTCCTGCGCGCGACCGGAACGGATGCCGTTGGAATGTCGACCGTTCCCGAAGTCATCGCTGCACGTCACGCCGACATGCGCGTTTTAGGGTTTTCGGGAATTACGAACGCCTGCTCCGACGACGGGGAAACGAAAACGACGCATCAGGAAGTTCTCGAATCCGCTGACATCATTGGACCGAAAATCGTCGCCATCCTGAGAGAAGTCATTCCGAACCTCTAATCAATGGATTCTCTCTTAATATTTTTAATTCATTATCAGACATGGATCTACGTCGTTTTGGCGTTGATCCTTGTCATTTATTTAAAAAAACTGATTGATGCTGCCGCTGCATGGAACGCGACCATTTTCGGCTTAGAACGCGACTACGCGCAAAAAAAAGTCAATTCGGCGCTCGTCGTCGTTATCGTCACGGTCCTGCTCCTCGTTTCTGAATTTATCTCCGTCAATTATCTGATTTCCGCGCCTCAGGCGCTTAGCCCGCTGACAGGGAACGAAATAAACGAGGACGGAGTCGACTTGGCGATCGTCTCTGAAGAAGCAGCCGCGGCGTCGCCCGCACAGAACAGCGGGACCGGCGTCACCGCGGACGGAACCTATCTGGGCGGATGTGCTCCGGGGATATTAGAATGGATTTCGCCGCTCCCGAGCGAAGTCGTCACGGGACTGTACATGCTCCGCGCGACGGTTAACGTTCCTGAAATGGGATTCTTCCGCTGGGATTACGCCCCAATTAACGATCCGACGAACTGGAACGCGATATCCGCGGAGAATCTGCCGTTAATTGAAGGTGATCTGGGATTATTAGCCACAACGGAGATCCCCAACGGGGATTATATTCTTCGGCTTGAAGTCATGAGTAAGACAAACGAACGCTGGGCGCCCTGTGACGTTTCGATTCGTATTATGAACGCGGTCGACGACGACGAATAAGCGACAACAAGGAATTATTTACGCAACTTTATGAACGAACAAAAACCGATAACCATCCGACCGGCGACGATGACCGACGCGCCGGGTATCTCACGTCTGAACCTGAATTTTGAAAGCGAATATGTCTATCGCGCGGCGATTGAAGACCAGCTCCGCACAACGAGCGATGAAGTCACGATCGCGTTTCAAAAGGTGCGCCTTCCGAAACAGGACACGATCTTGTTTCAATGTCCGTCCAAAGAGCTTTTTGAAGCCAGTCTGCGCGGAGATGAAGTCGTCCTTGCCATGATTGATAACACGCCCGTCGGGTTTCTCCATCTCGATGTCGACGCAGAACGCAGCTGCCTTCGGCTCAGCACGGGCGGCGTCGCCTCGGGACAGCGCAATATCGGCGTCGGGCTGACGCTTTTGAACTATGCGGAAACGACCGCGAAGAAGCTGGAATTGAAACGGATTACCGTCGCGCTTCAATCAAAAAATGCCCCCGCCATCGCCTTTATTCAAAAGCAGGGGTACCGTCTCAGCGGATATGAGGAATTCTATTTCCCGAACCTCGAATTGGCGTTGTTTTTTACGAAAATGATTCGGTAAGGGAAAAATGGACGCAAGTATTTTCAGTTGGCTGATACCTGTTTTACGGACAATTAGCGAAGCGCTGATCGCCGGGGTAGCGATTGCCTGCTTTTCCGTTTTTCTTTTTCTTCTCAGCTACCTTCGCAAGGAGTATTTGGCTCGGGTTTACGCGCTAATCCTCGCGGAATTAACAATTATTTTCACCGCGAACGCCTTCAACCTAACCGCGCGCTCCCCTGCAACGCTCGACCTCCTGCAAAAAATTCAAGGCGTGGGGTTCTTCGCGGTTCACGCAGCGTTCTATCACTTTTCGCTAACCATCCTCGAAATGACCGGACGCAAACTCCACCGCCGTTCCGTTTTTTCGATCATCGTCGTTTACGCCGTTTCCTTCCTCCTCATCGGATTGTACTTGAGCGGAATAATTGACGATCCGAGCAACCTGAGCACCGCCACAAATCCGAATTTTGGTGCGTTCAGTTTTATCTCGCTTTCCTGGCTTTGGGTCATTTCGATTTTTTTGATTTGTGCGGGAATCCTTTTTTACGCCTCACGCCGAACGAAGACACGGACAGGACGCCGCCGAATGTCTTACCTGATGATTAGCGCGGTCATTGTCCAAATCAGCACGACGCTTTCCGTCTTCGCTGGTCTTTGGCTGAATCATTCAAACGAATGGATTTTTCGTCTCTTTTCGGTTTTCGCTTATTTAATTCTCCTTTTGATGATTTTCCTGTTGGCGTACGCGGTCGTCATTTTCTGTGTGACCTGCTCGCATCGCGTCGTCCGACTGCGTCTGATTGAATGGGTTCTCCGCGGTCCGGTCACCGCCGGGTTGACGCTGATTCTGATCACGCTGGTTCGTCGAACGACACGCTTCTTCGACATGAATTCAGAAGCCTGGACGTCGCTTCTTTCTGTCCTTTCGATCCTCATCTGCGAATACATGATTACGGTGCTAACCCCTGTCATGCGCCGCAACAATTATTCCGGTTATGGCTCGGAAGACTACGAGATGCTGAGCGGCTTGGAAAACCTTATGATCTTCCGCGCAGAACTTGAAACTTACCTTGAGTCGCTTTGCTCGGTGCTCTGCGATAAACTCCAGACGCGCGGCGCATTCGTCGCCGTTTTCGGAATCAACGGTCAGGTCGAAACGATTATCCACGCGGGTGCGTTCCCTACAGATCAACTCCAAATGATTCGGAAAATCGCATCAACGCCGATCGACGATTTTGAGCCGAAAGCTCTCGATCCGGTTCGACAGGAATCCGGGCTTGCTTATCTCCCCATCGCGTACCCGATCGCGGGCAACGAGGAGGAGTCATTTTTGGCGATGATTGGCGTTCGGACGACCGCAGCAATGACGGAAAGTGAGCTTCAGGAAGTTCTGCGTTCCTCTGCGAACGACTGTGCTCAGGTTCTCTGGCAGCGCCGTTACTTTGCCCGAACATACCGAACGCTCGAAAATATCGCTGAAGAAGAACCGCTCCAACGTTACCGCTCAGTCAACGTTTTAAACCCAGCGGAAGGGTTTAGCCATGCTGAAACCGCCAATGCGGCGGAAGTTTTCAACGCGGTTCGGGAGGCACTGACGCACTACTGGGGCGGACCAAAATTATCGGAAAGCCCCCTGTTAAGTTGGTGTATCGTCATTTCCGAAAATCCAACGGATAACACACACCGGACGAACGACCTGAAAAAAGTCTTGCGCAGCGCGATCGAAAAGCTCCGTCCCGAAGGAGAGCCGAACTATTCGGTTGAATGGACGCTCTATAACATCCTGATTCTTCGTTTTATCGAAGGGCGGAAAGTCAAGGAAATCGTCAAAAAACTTGCCATGTCCGAAGCGGACTATTACCGAAAGCAACGCGTCGCCATCGAAGAAGTCGCGAAAATTCTGGCGACTGAGGAAAACAAGCAGCGGCGAATTGACGCAAATGAAATCAAGAATGAGGAAATCCCGTCAGGAGAAATACTGAACGATGAAGATTCTCGTAGTTAACGGCAGCCCAAAAATCAAACGCAGCAACACGCTGCACATCACCAACGCATTTTTGGACGGTATCGCCGCAGCCAATGAAGCTAAAAATGAGCCAATCGAACGCGTCGACCTGGATGTCGCAGCGATGAAAATCGCCCCTTGCAAAGGCTGCTTCGCCTGCTGGAAATCGACGCCCGGGGTCTGTGTCATTCAGGATGACATGACCGAGGTCATCGAACGGCTCCAATGGGCAGACTTGATCGTTTGGAGCTTTCCGCTCTATTACTTCAACGTTCCAGGAATCCTTAAGAACCTCATCGATCGGCAGCTTCCCATGAGCCTCCCGTTCATGAGCGACCGTAAAGTCGGCGATGGAAGCGGAAGCCATGACGCAAGATATGAAATAACGGCGCATCATGTCTTAATCTCGAGCTGCGGGTTTTACTCCGCGGAAGGGAATTATGACAGCGTTACCAAAATGTTCAATCATTTTTTAGGTCCAAACAACTATACGACCATTTTCACCGGGCAAGGCGAACTTTTCCGCGTCAAGGAGCTATCCAACCGGACGGACGCTTATCTGGATGTCGTCCGAACGGCTGGACGCGAATACAACAATGGAGGAATTTCGCCAAGCAGCTATGCGAAATTAAACGAATTCCTCTTTCCAAGGGAAACGTTCGAAGCGATGGCAGACGCAAGCTGGGGCGTCAACAAAGAATCCGGTAAAAAAGACCCCGAGGCGTTAATTTTTACCCGCCAAATGGCGGCGCTTTTCAAAAAAGAATCCTACGACGGGGAACCCAGAATTCTGGAAATGAATTACACCGATTTGGGAGAAACTTATCAAATCGAACTCACGTCCGCGGGGAGCAAAGTTCATATCGGGAATCATCTCGCAGCAACGACACGAATCAATACGACGTTCGAACTATGGACCGCGATCGGCCGCGGCGAAATCGAAGGACCTGACGCGCTGGGAGAAGGACTCTATTCTGTAACCGGGGATTTTTCGCTGATGATCAATTGGGACAAATTTTTTACATCCTCACTCAAGGAATCCCATGCATCAACCCTGCCTGCCGAGAAAACGGATTCTGATCTGATGCCGCCGTCGATGATGACCCTGTTGATCCCGTGGATTACGTTTTGGATCGCCGTGTCGATTGACGCTTCAATCGGCTCGCTCATCACGCTTGGCGTCGCAGCGCTAATGCCCTTGATTATGAGGAAAAGACGGATCGTCATCTGGGATCACCTGTCCTTTGCGATGATCGCGGCGCTCTCTATCATGGCAAACCTGACCCAGAACGGCGATTTGACGACCAACCTCGGATACCTCGGTTTCGGATTGCTGTGGCTTGGATCCTGTTTTACCCCCGAGCCGCTCTGCGCTGCGTACGTGAAGTATAGCTACGGCGGTGAACGCGCGAAAAAGAACCCGATTTTCATGCGGACCAACTATATTTTGGCCGCTGCATGGGGCGGGCTTTACCTCCTGACCGCGCTTTGGACCTTCGTCCTGCGCCGTTATGGGTTCGGCTCACTCCTGCTGATTATCAATAACCTCGTTCCGGCTGGCATGGGATTCTTCACGAGCTGGTTCCAAAGATGGTATCCCGCCTGGGTCGCGAGCGGACGGGGAAAACGTTAACCACGAGCGTTCCAGCAATGAAAATCAGCGCATGCCGCATCTGCGGCGCGAAATCTCCGAATCGATCAAGAAATAGATTCATACCAACCGCGAAATCGTTCGTCCCGATCGGATTCGCCGCACTGACCATTTTCAGCGCGATGATCTTCAGCGGGACGGTTGCCGGAACGCTCATCTCACCCATCCGCCAATTCCTGCGAGTATGGCTCGGCATCGGACGTTACGTTTTTACCGCACTGCTGGCGGCGATAACGTTCGCTTCATTCCGAAACAGGATCGGGAAACCGCTCCCACCAGTCAAGCCTCGCGTTGGAGCGGCTGTGCTTGCGCTTTATTTCGCTGCGTTAACGTCAATATCGCTCATCGATACGAGGCTGTCCGGCGCACTCGGAGCCTTGATTCACGAGCTTTTACGCGATCAATTCGGAAAAACTGGCGCGATGGTACTATTATTATCTTGGAGCTGTGTAGGGCTCGGACTGCTTTTACCCCGAAAAGTTTATAAGGGAAGCTGGACCGTCCGTAGGCGGCCGCCCGCTGAAAAACCGGGACCCGATGAAGCTGCGAACCCTCCAGAGCCGTTCATCAACCTAAAGCCCGCCGTCGATATTCCGGCGGATACGAACGAAAGCGGAAAAGAATCAACCGTAGAGGACGAAGACGAAATGCGGAAATACCGAAATAAACTCCCACCCCTGA
>DAOUFB010000028.1:0-4160 GCA_034430135.1 Flexilinea sp.
AAGAAAGTTTAAGATATTTTTCTTAAATTGAAATAAAATAATAAATTATAAAAAAATATTAAAAATTATTAATTGTGAATCGGAACGGTCAGCGTCACGGTCGTTCCTTCGCCAAGGCGGCTTTGAACGTCGAGCGTCCCATGATGAAGACGAAGCGCGTATTTGACGAAGTCAATGCCATTGATCCGCTGGTTCTCGGGATTCGCGCTTAGATCTTCGCTTCGAATGGCTTCAAGGTCGACGGTCGAGATTCCTGCGCCATGGTCGCGAATCACAAGGATCCAGTTGTCGCGCGAGAAAGACAAGTCGACTTCGATCGTCTCTGCGTTGGGTTTTGAGTAGCGGATTGCGTTATCGAGAAGGTTATAAATCGTCAGCGTCAAAAGCCATGGGTCGCCGATGATTTCGCCATTTTGAACCGGTGCACTTTCGATCCGTTCAATTTCACACGCAACTTTGAGTTGTTTGGCTGAGGCGGGGTTTTGCAAGTCGCTGACAACTGCGCGGAGTAGATCGGCGATGTTGGTACGCTGCATAGCGCCTTCGCTGGGTTGTTGAAAGTTTTGATAGTGGCTTTGATTGAGTTTGAAGATTTGCATGAGCCGATTCAAGTCGTTTTTCGCCTTTGTGAATGGGTTTGACTGAGCTGATGAGAGCGTTTCAACCGATTCAAGTAGGGCGAGGTCGGAACGGATTTTCTGTGCCATGACCTGGTAGTATTCGAGTTCGTTTGTGTTGAAGCGGGTCAGCGCGTTTTGGCGTGGATCAGTCGCGAAAACGAAAAGCGATCCGTTTTTTTCGTCCGGCAATACGATATTTAACAGGCGGAAATTAAAATCCGCGGCTAATTGCGTAAAGTCATGGTTTGATCGAACCTTTTCCCTGAAAGCGCTGAAAAAAGCTTTTTTCTCTGAATAGGATTCGAAGGTTGCATTGGTCGCGGTAATGGATGAAGCAGGAATGTAAAGGAGCGCGGGCGCATTGAGATGATCGAGGAACTCGACGTAGCTGTTCGCCAAAATCCGGGTCGTTTTTTCGTCGCGGTGCACGGAGGAAATCTCGTCGACGATCCAATCGCAGAGGGTCGTCGTCATGGCGCTGATCGTCGCGTTCGCGGGCGAATCCCGCAATATTAACCAAATAAACCCGGCATAACCAAATTCGGTTCGGATCGCGTAGAAAAACGCTGTACATCCGCTTAGGTTCAATCCGGAGAAGAGACTCGATTTGGACAGATCAGGAATGGTCAGTTCGGTCTGATCACGCATGATTTCGAAGAATTTCTGGTCAAGTTCTTCAAATGTCGCGTTATTCGCTCCGCGGATGAAAGGGACTTTTCCACTATTCCCTTTCGCGGCTCTCCTACTTAGAACAAGACGGAGGCTGAGCGGTTTAAATGCGTAAATTAAGTCGACGATTTGATTGAATTTTTGTTGGCTTTTCTGATTCATGCGTCCGACGTTCCGATCCTATCCTTCGGTAATGACCGGTATATGTGAAAGAATTGCGTCTACAACACCGTTCAGGTCAAGGTTGTCCGTATGAATGATGATCGCGTCTGCGGCAGCGGCGAGCGGTGCTACGGCGCGTTTGCTGTCATTTTCGTCGCGTAGGCGGATATTGGCTAAAACGTTTTCGTAGTGGGTCGTGATCTGATTCTTTTCGTTTTCAGCCTGACGGCGGGCGGCGCGGACTTCAGCGGATGCGTCCAGGTATATTTTTAGTTCTGCTTCCGGAAGCACGACGGTGCCAATGTCGCGCCCGACGAGGACAACTCTTCCATTGAGACCGATTCGGCGCTGATGCTGCGTGAGACTGGCGCGAACTTCGGGAATAGCCGCGACGGCGGAAACGTTCGCGTCGATGAGTGGCGAATGTAGATCATCGGTGCAGTCTTCATCATTGAGAATGATTCGTGTTTCGGAGCGGTCTTCGTTTTCGCGAAGTTCAAAATTCATCATTTCTACGCGGCGGATGATTTCGGATTTTTCCGGGAGCATTTCGCCATGATTCAGCGCAGCGACTGTCGCAGTGCGATAGACAAGACCTGTATCGAAGAAGAGATATCCAAGGCGGGCAGCGATGCGTTTCCCAACGGAGGATTTTCCTGATGAGGCGGGACCGTCAATGGCGATTTGGTATGGAATCTGGGTCATGAAATTCATCCTATGTTTTATCTTGGGTATAAAGTTGCGTTTTTCTGCCAGATGGTTATCAGTTCTTCGGTAGCTGGAAGATTGCGGTAGAAAAGCCAAGAGAGCCAATTATAATCGGTGGTGGTTTCAGGCGTTATCGTCATTCCCCAAGTTAATTCCATTCCGCTGTATCTTGTCAGATTCAGCGCAGCTTCCGGTTGGTTCGCGGTCAGGTAGAAATCAAGCGTGTTCATCTGAGCTGCGATGGGAAACGGGGAGAAAATCGCTTTGGGGTACCGACGAAGTGCCCAATGCATAGCGGCGTCTTCGGGAAGGAGGACGAGACCTGAGGCTTCGGTTTCGGTCGCGTGCGACTTGAGACTGATTTGATCGATTTCCGTGCGAAGCAGATTTGCGTCGCCGAATCGCTGAATTCCGAGCAATGGCTGAGGGGTCAGGTTGGGCGCGGCAGGGTCATCTGAGCGGCGGTTCAATCCCGCGGCGTTATACGCGTTCGCGAGTCCTGTAACGAGCGCAACGGTCAAGATACCCAATGCGATTGGCTTCGCCAGGTTGACGTCAATGAGATGCTCGACGATGATGGGAACGAGGAAAAATACCGCGACGAGGAGCGCAAACGCTAAAATGAAAAATTGCTGAGCTTGCGACCATGGGAGCGAAAAAGAACCTATCGACGCTGCGGTCGTTCCCATCATTCCGTTTCCAGTGAAACGGATAAAAACGCTAACCGTCAAATAGACGATGGACATATAGATGACCGGAACGACTGCATAAATCCGTTCGAATAGATTGAACCGCGGCGCAGTGCGGCTCATGATTTCGTCTGCGGCTAAAGCGGAGGCGAGCGTCATTGCCGGGGCGGTCCAGACAAAGACTAAAACGCCTTGACGCAAGATTAATCCAACGATGCTCAGAATTGCGACGCTGACCGGGAGCAAAAACCTGACCTCGTTCCGTGTCCGTCGCCCAACGAGGAATGTACCGATGGTTAAGATCGTTTGAAAGAAGTAAAAGGCGAAGGTTACGACGAGGAAAAGCGCGAAAGGCAATTGAATGGCGCGGTCGCTAAAAGCGTCGGCAATGCCTGAGCCGAAAGACCCCAATCCAGCAGGAATCGCGTAAAAGCCGGTGACGATGACGAGTGTGATCAAGAGAATCCATGCTGCGTCACGTCCGGTGATATTCGATTTGAAATTGCGGAACGGGCTGAACTTGCCCGAGAAGAGGATTGCATCAAGAGCTCCGAGCATGAATCCTGTCACGATCATAGCGATCGCCAGCGGCAATGATCGTTGAACCGACGCCAGCAGCATCGCGCATAACGTGATGATCGTCGGCTTCGATGAGCGCCGCAATGCAGCGAGCAAGTATGCGGCGAGGGTAACTGCGATGATCGTTTCATCGGCGCGTTTTGACCAGGCGATTAATGCTGGATCAAGGGCTAAGAAGGCGAGCCAAAGCAGGCGAACGCGGGGCGAAAATTCGCGTTGAAAGGCGAATGGGAGAAAAAGGAGCGCTGCACCAAAAATCGCAGGCATAAGACGCGCGGTGCTCTCTGAATCGCCGAAAAATTTAAAAAGGAGCGACGTCAAAAACGTGTAAATCGGTTGGCTCGATGAAGCGGAAAAGTTGGAGTTGATCGTAGAAAACGCAGCGTTCGCGTTCGCTGCCTCCGAAGCGGTCATTGGCGCGGCGCCAAGTCCAAAAAATCGCAGCAGGATTCCAGCGATAATGATCATAAGCGTCAGAATTAGAAATTTATTTTGTTCTTTGATTAAATAATTTTCGCGTAATGATGACGTCATATTCATTCCTTCGTTTTCTGTCCGTAAATCGGTTTCTATCAGCCAGAAACCGAGCTTAATTTTAGTCGAATATCGGATAATCTGGAATATTCGTATCGCGCTTGATGAAGTAGCCGATGATTCGCGCGTATTCGCCAGCTACCGTTTCCCAACCAGTTATTGAGAGATACCAAAAACGGACGTTGAACCGCGTTTCGGG
>DAOUFB010000029.1:0-16893 GCA_034430135.1 Flexilinea sp.
GAAATGGTCGTCATCGTCATCGGTGCACGCGAAGACGACGAAGTCTACGGCATTGCGCAGGCTCGGGCGGATAAGTACGGGCTGTGAGCCGGTGCACCCGCGCTCGGTCGCCCGTCGCACGGACCAGTTAATTTAGCGCTTTAGTTTGCAAAATTGACCGCTTCATGATAGAAATGATCATGCTTACGAAATGAGCACCTCGTTTCCTGGAGGAACCGCATGATAGTTATTTTAAAAAAAGACCCCAACCCACGCCAACTCGAGAATCTCGTCCAATGGCTCAAATCTTTAAATCTCGATATTCATCTCAGCACTGGCGTCGATACGACGATCCTCGGCATGATCGGCGACACATCCGTCGTCGACATTGACCTCATCCGTGCGCTCGATATCGTCGCAGACGTGAAACGCGTTGGTGAACCCTATAAAAACGCTAACCGCAAATTTCATCCCGACGATACGATTATCGATGTCAACGGTATCAAAATCGGCGGCGGGCACCGTGTCCTCATGGCGGGACCCTGCTCCGTTGAATCAGAGGAGCAAATTGTCGCCATCGCCAAACGCGTCAAAGCAGCAGGCGCAGCCTTCCTGCGCGGCGGTGCGTTTAAACCGCGGTCATCACCCTACGCTTTTCAGGGGCTGGGAAAACTCGGGCTCGACCTGCTGAAAATCGCCCGCGCTGAAACCGGATTGCCGATTGTTACCGAGCTGATGACCTCGTCCCAGCTGCCGCTGTTCGACGATATTGACATCATCCAAATCGGCGCACGCAACATGCAAAATTTTGACCTGCTCAAAGATGTCGGCATGACCCGAAAGCCGGTTCTCCTGAAACGCGGGCTCGCGAATACACTCGAGGAACTCCTCATGAGCGCGGAATACATCATGGCGAACGGCAATCATAACGTCATGCTCTGTGAACGCGGTTTCCGAACCTTTGAAACCGCCATGCGCAACACGCTGGACCTCGCCGCTATTCCTTATCTTAAGGAAAAGTCTCATCTTCCGGTCATCGTTGACCCCAGTCACGCAACCGGCGCCGCATCGCTCGTCAAACCAGTTTCGCTCGCAGCGACGGTCATCGGCGCGGACGGGCTGATCATCGAGGTGCATAATGACCCCGGAAAGGCGCTCTCCGACGGGAAACAGTCGCTGACACCGGATGCATTTGACGACGTCGCCGCAGCCGTCCGCGATCTGTATCCGTTCGCTTATGATCTCCGGAAAGAGGGGCGGCTATGAAAATCGGAATCGTCGGCTTAGGACTCATCGGCGGCTCCATCGCGAAAGCGATCAAGACGCGCACGGAGCATACAGTTTTTGGTTTCGACATCGTTGAATCGGTTCAGCTCAAAGCGCGCTTATTCGACGCCATCGACGGCGATCTGACGCGTGACAATCTGGGCGATATGGACATGGTTCTGATCGCGCTGTACCCTTCGGCTGCGATTGAATACGTCGAGGAAAACGCAGCGCGTTTTAAGCCCTCCGCGATCGTAATGGACCTTTGCGGCGTGAAAGAAGTTGTCTGCGAACCGCTGCGAAAAGCCGCCGCGGCGCATGGCTTCACCTATATCGGGACACATCCCATGGCTGGACGCGAGTTTTCCGGATTTGCCTACTCGACCGATACCCTTTTTGAAGGGGCTTCCATGATTCTCGTCCCATTCAGCGGCACGCAAATCGAAACGGTTCAATCCGTCAAGCAGCTTTTCAGCCAGCTTGGATTTACCTATATCCAAATCTCAACGCCGGAAGAACATGACCGCATGATCGCGTTCACGTCCCAGCTCGCGCACGTCGTTTCCAGCGCATATATCAAAAGCCCGACTGCGCTGAATCATATCGGCTTCTCAGCAGGCTCGTACAAAGATATGACCCGCGTCGCCAAGCTGAACGAAACCATGTGGACCGAACTGTTCATGGATAACCCGCGCTACCTGACCGAAGAAATCGACACGCTTATCGATCATCTCCGCCAGTACCGCGACGCCATTGCCTCCGGTGACCGCGAGCGCGTTTTCACGCTCCTTAAAGAAGGACGCGAACGCAAAGCCGTTATCGACGGCGAACGAGACAACCAATGAAAACGATTCGGATCGAGACGAGCTCGGGCGATCTCTCTCCGTCATATAACGTTCAGATCCAGCGCGGCATCGTCCATCGCCTTGGGGAAGCCGTTCGCACCGAGTTAAGTCCGTCCCGCGTCGCGATCCTGACCGATTCGACCGTCGACGAGCTTCATGGAGACGCGGTCCGCGAAAGTTTAAGCGCAGCCGGTTATCATCCCATAACGTTCTCGTTTCCAGCCGGCGAAGCGAATAAAACGTTCGCAACCGTCGGCAGCATTCTCGAATTTTTAGCCGATGAACGCTTGACCCGTTCCGACTTGATCGTCGCGTTGGGCGGCGGCGTGCCGGGTGACATCGCAGGGTTCGCGGCTTCAATTTATCTCCGCGGAATTCGCTTCATTCAGGTTCCAACAACGATCCTCGCCGCCGTTGATTCCTCCGTTGGGGGAAAAACTGGCGCGGACCTCCCTCAGGGGAAAAACCTCGTCGGGGCATTTTGGCAGCCATCCGCAGTTTTCTGCGATCCTGACCTGTTTTCGACGCTGCCGACGGAACGCATCGCTGAAGGCTATGCCGAAATTATTAAGCATGGTTTTATCGCGGACGAATCATACCTGCGCCGGCTTGAAGCGATCCGCTCCTGGGACGAGGATTTGGAAGCGACGATCGAACGCTCGGTTCAAATCAAAGCCGCCTTCGTCGCAGCTGACACGCGCGACCGGGGCGAGCGGCAAAAGCTCAACTTTGGTCATACCTTCGGGCACGCAATCGAAAAGGCGTCCAATTTCACGCTGAGCCATGGGGAGGCGGTCGCGATCGGCATGATCATGAGCAGCCGCGCCGCGGATCGTTCCCGATTAACGGAATCATCGGTTACCGATCGTCTGATCCAACTTTGCAAGAAATTTAATCTCCCGACGGAAACGAACGAAACGGCGGAAGTTCTCGCTGACGCCGCCTTGAGCGATAAAAAACGCAGCGGTGATACGATTCAGTTCGTCTTTCCCGTCCGTGCCGGTGAAACGCGGCTCGTTCCGATCCATCTTCCGGACGTTCCGAAAATATTCCAGCTTGCGCTACAATAAGAACAGCCACCTTTAGAGGAAATGATGTAAAACGGAAAGGAAGCCCGAATGACGACGAACGCAACCATCCAGATTCAGCCGCGTTTTATCTCCGGCTCAATTCAGGCGATCCCGTCCAAATCCGACGGTCACCGCCAGCTTATCAGCGCCGCACTCTCGAGCGCAGACACGACGCTCGTCATCGGTCCTGAGCCGTTGAGCGATGATATTCAATCTACCATTAATTGCATTCGAGCGCTCGGCGCCCGTGCCGTTCGCGCGGACGACCAGCGTCTCCTGATTCACCCAGTGCGCCGCGATCTTCGCGTTCCCACCGAAGTCATTTTGGATTGCGGCGAAAGCGGTTCAACGCTGCGGTTCATGCTCCCCATCGTCGCCGCACTTGGGCGGACGGTTCAGGTCATTGGTCATGGACGCCTTCCTGAACGCCCGATCCAGCCTTTAGTTGATATGCTCTCGACGCATGGCATTTCGTTTAGCGGTCCCAAGCTCCCGTTGAAAATGAGCGGTCAGTTAACCGGCGGAGTTTTCCGCCTTCCGGGCGATATTTCCTCCCAATATGTATCCGGTCTGCTTTTCGCGCTGCCGCTCCTGGACGAGGACTCGGAAATTCAGCTGACAACAGCGCTCGAATCCGCCGCCTACGTCGATATGACCCTTAATACGCTCAAGATCTTCGGTGTCCGGATTGAACTCCGCCAGAATGGCTATTTCATTCCCGGCGGTCAAAAATTCGTCTCACCCGAAGTCTGTGTCACCGAAGGCGATTGGTCCAACGGTGCGTTCTTTCTTTGCGCCGGCGCGATGAATACGCCGGTCAATGTCGCCGGACTGCCGCCGAACTCAGCGCAGCCCGACGCGGTCATTCTCTCCACAATCCAAGAATTTGGTGCGGACGCACTGCGCGTTCGAAACGGTTTTTCCGTCTTTCCGAAGCCGCTCAAAGGAATAATTTTCTCCGCCCGGAACGCACCCGACCTGGTTCCGATCGTCTCGGTTTTAGCCTGCGCCGCGCAGGGAACGACGCGGATTATCAACGCCGGACGTCTCCGCATCAAGGAATCCGACCGGCTCCATGCCCTTTGTACGAATTTGAGCGCGCTCGGCGCATCGGTCGAGGAAGACAGCGACGCAATGACAATCCATGGCACGGGACATCTTATCGGCGGCTCCGTCGACGCATTCGGGGATCATCGGATCGTCATGGCAATGGCAATTGCGTCGACCATCGCCGAAAAACCGATCCTGATTTCGGGATGGAACGCGGTCGAAAAAAGCTATCCAACCTTCTTCGAAGACTTTCGCTCGCTCGGCGGGATCGCGACGATCCTCGGCGAATCATCGTAACCGAAACTGGAGGAATCCGTTTTCTATGTTTACTATCGGCGATCATCTCCGTCTGACGCTCTTCGGTCAATCCCATTCTCCCGCGATCGGCGGAGTCATCGACGGCTTTCCGCCCGGTTTTAGAATTGATTTTGAAAAAGTAAAATCGTTCATGGCGCGCCGTGCGCCCGGACGGAATTTAACGACACCGCGGAAGGAAGCCGATGAGCCGCGCATCCTTTCCGGACTCGCCGATGATGACGTTACCTGCGGTGCACCGCTCTCATTCCTCATCGAAAACACAAATACGCGATCCAAAGATTATTCGCAGCTGCGCGACGTCCCCCGTCCGATGCATAGCGACTACCCCGCGGCAATTAAGTACGGCGGTCACAACGATATTCGCGGCGGCGGTCATTTCTCCGGCAGGCTGACCGCGCCAATCTGCTTCGCGGGCGCCGTTGCGCTCCAGCTCCTCGAAGCGCGCGGCATCGTGATCGGTTCGCATGTCGCCTCGGTTGGCTCTGTCCGGGATGAACGGTTCAACCCCATGACGGTCGACGCAGACCTGCTCCGTTATCTCGCAACGCTTGACCTACCCGCGATGGATCCCTCCGCCGCGGCTCAAATGCGCACGCTCATTGAGGACGTTCGCGCAAATCAGGATTCCGTCGGCGGGACGATTGAAGCCGCAGCCGTCGGCGTCCCCGCGGGTCTCGGCGATCCGCTCTTCGATAAACTCGACAGTCTTATCGCGCGGCTCATCTTTTCGATCCCCGCCGTGAAAGGCGTTGAATTCGGAGCAGGCTTTGACGCCGCGGCGATGCTCGGTTCGGATCATAACGATGCTTACGAAATCGCCGGGAACGGTTCCGTTCGAACGAAAACGAATCGCCATGGCGGTATTTTGGGCGGAATATCGACCGGAATGCCGCTCATCTTACGCGCCGCGTTTAAACCGACACCATCGATCGCGTTGCCGCAGGATTCGGTCTCGCTGTCCAGACGCGAAAACGTCAAGCTCACCATTGAAGGGCGGCATGACCCCTGTATCGTTTTGCGCGCTGCACCGGTCGTCGAAGCCGCCGTCGCGCTCGTTCTCGCGGATCGGCTGATTGGCTCAATCGGAAACGCTAAATTTGCCATGGGCATGGACGATTGAAGGGAGTGGAATGAATCTAAGCGAAGTCAGGAACCAAATCGACACGATCGATGCACAGCTCGTTGGACTCCTCAAGCAACGGATCGAAGCCTCAGCGCAGGTCGCCGCCTACAAGCGCGAACACAATCTCCCGCTGACCGACCCGGCACGTGAACGAGACGTCTTGAACCGTGCCGCGGAACTGGCTGGGGATGGGATGACGAACTACGTCAGGGCGTTTTTCGGAACGCTCTTCGACATCAGCAAGAGTTACCAGGCACGTGTCCTCTTTCCTGACGGCGCGCTCGCGGAGACGATCCGGCGTGCGCTCCATGAGACGGGGAACACCTTCCCGGAGCAGGCTGCCGTCGCCTGTCAGGGTGTCGAAGGCGCATACTCTGCACAAGCCTGTGAAAGGCTTTTTAAACTCCCGAATATCGTTTTCGTGCGCCACTTTGAAGGCGTGATTCAGGCGATTGAAAGCGGACTCTGCCGCTATGGTATTCTTCCGATTGAGAACAGCTCGTTCGGCTCCGTCAATCAGGTTTACGACTTGATGCGCGATCATCGCTTTCATATCGTCCGCGGTTGCAAACTGCTCATCTCTCATGCGCTTTTAGCGAAGCCCGGAACGAACCTCGAAAATATCCGCGAAATCGTTTCGCATGAGCAGGCGATCGGACAATGTTCCGAGTTTCTTCGGAACCACCCGCATATCAACGTTACGATCGTCGAAAACACAGCCGCCGCAGCGAAATTCGTCAGCGTCTCAAATCGAACCGACCTCGCCGCCCTTTCCTCGCGCGCCTGCGCCGAACTGTATGGCTTGAGCGTCCTGAGCGAAAACGTTCAGAACCATGGTTTTAACTACACGCGCTTCATTTGCATTTCGAAACAGCTCGAAATTTACCCCGGCGCCAATAAAATCAGCCTGATCGCCGCCGTGAATCATCGACCCGGCGCGCTCCATCAAATCTTAGCGAAGTTCGCAGCGCTCGGCGTCAACTTAACGAAGCTCGAAAGCCGACCCATCGGCGGCAAAGATTTCGAGTTCCTCTTTTATTTTGACTTTGAAGCTTCGGTCTATTCGCCCGACGTGATGACGCTCCTAAACGACCTCGAAAACACCACCGACGGATTTACCTTCCTCGGCGCGTACAGTGAAATATAAATGAAAAAGCGGTTCGGTCTTCTCGGACGAAAATTAGGTCATTCGTATTCGCCGCCAATCCATGACGCGCTGACGAACGGCGCATACGACTACCGCCTGATCGAGCTGGAACCTGACGAACTCGGCAGCTTCCTGAACCGCGGCAAATTTGACGGACTAAACGTGACGATTCCCTATAAACGCGACGTCATCCCGTTTCTGGACGAGTTAACGCCTATCGCGAAAAAAATCGGCGCCGTCAACACGATTTTTCGCCGTAACGGTCGTCTAATCGGCGATAATACCGACGCTTACGGCGTTCGCTTCGCGCTCGAACGCCTCGGTTTAACGTTAGCCGGAACGGAAGCGCTCATCTTAGGAAGCGGCGGAACATCAAGAACCGTCGCAGCCGTCCTCCGTGAAAACGGTGCAGCATCTGTGACCGTCGTTTCCCGTCAGGGTCCGGTCACCTATCCGGACGCACTGACCCAAATCGAATGCAACTTAATCATTAATACAACGCCGCTCGGGATGAGTCCGGCGACGGAAGGCGATCCGCTCCCGCTCGATGGATTTCCGCGCCTGCGCGGGGTCTTCGACGCGATCTATAATCCCCTCCGAACGCGTTTCATCCAGCGCGCTGAAAGATTAGGACTTCCAGCCGCGAACGGTCTTTGGATGCTCATCGCACAAGCCAAAGCAGCCGCGGAACGTTTCCTCAACGCAGAACTTGACGAACATGAAATTGAACGCGTTGATCGAATGATGATTGAACGGACCGAAAATATCGTTTTGATCGGAATGCCCGGCGCAGGGAAAACGACGGTCGGACGTGCCCTCGCCGCACGAACCGGTAAAACGTTCGTGGATCTGGACGAAGTTTTCGTGCGCCGCGTTGGAACGTCTATTCCCGAATATTTCAAAACGCATGGAGAAATCGCGTTCCGTGACGCTGAGTCCGACCTCGCCGCTGAATTTGGGAAAAAGACAGGGCAGGTTCTCGCGACCGGCGGCGGCACTGTCCTTCGGGAAGAAAACCAGATTCATCTGCGCATGAATGGCGCGGTTATCTTCCTGGAACGCGCGATCGATGCGCTTCCGATCGACGGGCGTCCCATTTCGCAAAGCGCCGCTTCCCTCGATGACCTCTATCGAGAACGGCTGCCGCGTTACCTCGAGACGAGCGATCACCGGGTGATGAATGACCTCGATGTCGGGAGCGTCGTTGAACGCATCATAGAATGGCTTAATCAAAGGCAGGCACAGGCATGAAAATCTTAGTCGTTAACGGACCTAATTTGAACCTTTTAGGAATACGCGAACCCGCGATTTACGGGGCAACGCGATATGAGGAGCTGGTAGAACTCATCCGGACCGAAGGCGAAAAGCTCGGGATCGAAACCGTTTTTTTCCAGTCGAATCACGAAGGCGCGATTATCGACCGCATTCAGGAATCCTATTTCGATGGCACGCATGGAATCATTATCAACCCCGCCGGTTATACGACGACCAGCATCTCAATTTTAGACGCATTAAAATCCGTCGGAATTCCCGCCGTCGAGGTTCATATCAGCAACATTTACGAGCGCGAAGCCTTTCGCCATCATTCGCTCGTAAAACTGGGTTGCATTGCCTCCGTCGTCGGGCATGGAATTCCCGGTTATCTGGAAGCGCTGCATATCCTCCGCGATCACCTTTCCTGATCGATCCCGCAGGGTTGAAACCAAGAACTGTCGAAAACACCAAAGGCAATATTTTTGTTTTAAGGCGCAGAACTTGCACAAATAGAGTTGAATTTAGACTAATTCCGCGGAATCCGAGGGTTCGGAGTAAACCCGCCGGGATTCGGAGGTATAACCATGAAAAAACATCAACGAATTTGGGCAATCCTGATAACGGCGCTCACGATCCTTCTCGCGTGGGGAATCGGATCAGTTTCTGCGCAGACGCCATTCATCCCATTCGGGGAGCTGGACAAGGTAAAAATCCCCCCATTTTGGGCGTCCGATTATCAATTCTGGGGTCAACCGGTCAACGGTCCAGGATTCGGCGGCTGCGGCTATACCAGCTGCTTACGCGCGGAATTCGTCCGCGACGTAACGATTCCCGACGGATCATTTATCTCCCCCGGTAAAACTTTTACGAAAACCTGGCGCATTCGCAATGCCGGAACTTGCACCTGGACGAAAGATTTTTATCTCATCTACGTCAGCGGAACAGCCATGACGAGCGTCCAGGCAGTCCGTTTGCCGCACGCTGTCGCACCGGGCAAAACCGTAGATATTTCCGTTTCGATGACCGCCCCGACGAGCTCCGGCGCATTCCAAAGCAACTGGATGCTTCGATCGGCGAACGGACAAATCTTCGGCGTCGGCTGCAACGGAATGATTCCGGTTTGGGCGAGCATTACAACTGCCTATGCGTTCAACCCCTGCCAGCCCTGCCTTCCAACAGTCTCGCAGCCGGTCTGCGTAACGACCTGCAATGGAATCCCGAGCGCCCCGATCTATAATCAGCCGTCGGTGACCTATCCATACGGAGCTTATCCGTCCGCACCGAAAACGGCGGTAACTCAGAACACCGCAGCCCGCAACCCGTACTGCAATAACAAAATCCGATCGATTAACGACATTTCGATTCGCGACGGTTCAAAACTCGCTCCGAACGAAATTTTCCGGAAAACCTGGCGGATGAAGAACGCCGGAACCTGTATCTGGGATCAGGGCTATACGCTCATCTTTACCGGCGGCGACGCCATGGGCGGGAAGCGCATCGTCAATATCCCGAAGACCGTTTATCCGGGCGAAACCGTCGAGCTCAGTATCGACCTTCAAGCCCCGTCAATCCCGGGTCACTACCGCGGCTACTACATGCTTCAGGACAGCATCGGCTACACTTTCGGGTACGGCTCATACGCCAACACTGCCTTTTGGGTCGATATTTACGTCGATGGTTCGCTCGCGCCGAAATCGGTCGACCCCGCAGCGGCTGCTGCGATTGAGGCGCCGCTGCTCATGGAAGAAACGACCGCGATTGAACCAAAGACGAACCCGGTGACAGCGTCAGCTGAGACAGATGTCGTCGTTCTGGATTCGAATCTCTCCGGCGGAAATGCCTGTGGAAATCAGCGGTCTGAAGTTAACTTCATTGCTCCGGATACGTATGAGGTCAGCTGGTACCTGACCAATACCGGGACGAACAAATGGGATCCGGAACATTACGCGATCGTCAACACGGACAAAAGCGCCGCAATTGATTCGGTCGTCGCCGATATTGCGCCGCAGCCAACCTCGCCGGGCGAAGAAACACGCATTTCGTTCACAGTCAAAGTCAAAACGCCAGGGACGACTGAGCCGCTTTGGACGAAGTTCCACCTCGAAAATAACGGAACGCCCTTCTGCGACGTGTATTTCCCGCTGAATTAATCAAAGCCCCAATTCAAGCGATAAACGCTGTTGACATCTGACTGTCAACAGCGTTTTTATTTAGAGATTACTTTTACAACTCACATTAAATCAACATCAAACGGGTTTATAATACATCTAAAGGAGCTCGTATGGACCACTTCGCAAATCGTAATCGGTTAAAACTGAGATTGGGGATCCTGCTATTCATTGCGGCATGCCTCGTGCGTCGAGTTCATGCGGATTATCTCGGACCTAATCGCACGTACGTCGTCACCACCTACGAAACCTGCGACTATGGGATCTGGGCCAAGCCGGGTAACTGTACCGACTCATCCGGCAACCCAAGCGACTGCACAATTGGCGATTGGGAATGTGACCCGGGCGATCCGCCTGACGATGGGGCTTATTACTACGCTCTCGGCACGACCGTCGTGGAACGCTCAACGACGCATACAGACCCGGAAGCCACGATTAGTGGGACGATCCACTGTCCTTCACAGGGAGAAAACGGCTGGTGCATCGCGCCATGCGCGTTATCGCTGAGCGCCGAAGAACCGGTCGGAGGCGCATCGATCCTGCTAATTGAGGGAACGCAGAACGGAGAACCCTTCGCCTGTACAGCTTCAGCCTGCACGGTTAATCTTACCGAAGGTGAGAATTCGTTTACCTATTGGGCGCTATCGAGCTACGGCGATTCCACACGCATGGGGCAGAATTCCCAGCGGCAGGACACACGACCGCCAGTCATCGATGCGTCGCTGAACGGATCACTGGGCGAAAACGGGTGGTTCGTTACGGAGCCCGTTCTGACCGTCGCGGTCAACGACCCCATCCCCGGATCCGGAGTCGCAAGCGGGGCGGGAACCGACGGCGCGACGGTTTTTTCGATCGCCGCGCCGTACAGGATCACGGAGGGCGTCCATCCGATAACGCTGAGCGTTAAGGATCACGCAGGACTGACGACGACCCTCGAAGACACCGTATCGGTTGATCTGACCGCGCCGACGCTGAGCGGGAATTATTCGCTTCCAGTCCGGAACGGGTATTATAAGGGAACGATTTCTTTTTACGGTAGTGCGAGCGATGCGATGTCCGGAATCACGGAGATCGAAATCGCGCCTGACGGAGAAGCCTGGCGGACGGTTGGCATTGGCGCGGACGGCAACTGGTCATATAGCTGGAACAGCCTCGAACACGCCGACGGTTCGGTTACGCCGCAACTGCTTGCGCGGGATCGTGCGGGCAACGAAACCATTTTAACCCTTCCGCCGCTCACAATCGACAACCAGCCGCCCACACTGACGGGCGACGATATCCGCATGGAGCACGCGGGATTCAATCACGGGCTGCTCGCTTTTTCCGGCACTGCGACAGATTCGCAGTCTGGCGTTGAACGGCTGGAATTCGCGCCGGACGGATCAACCTTTCATCCATTGAACTTAGACGCACAGGGACGATGGACGTTCAACTGGGACAGCCGCGAGCACGCCGACGGCGAAGTCACGCCGATCTTGAAAGCGATGGACATCGCTGGAAACGAATCGGAGATCTCTCTTCGCGAATATCATCTGGACAATAGCCCGCCCGAGCTGACCGCTCGTGAAATTCTCAGGGAAGCGGGGGGATACAACCACGGAAATATCCCATTTTCCGGAACCGCTTACGACCGACGGGCGGGAATTGCAAGGCTGGAATTCGCGCCGGACGGCGTTCGGTTTCGAACAATTTCAGCAGACGAAAACCAGCGATGGGGGTTCACCTGGGAGAGCTGGGAGCATGACGATGGCGGAATCGTTCCAATCCTGAGAGCGGTCGACTTTCTCGGCAATGCCGCGGAGATCCGGCTTCGCGAATTTCAGCTCGACAACAGCGCGCCGGAATTGTTCCTGACGAGCGCATGGTACATCTGGGAAAAAGGACATGTTTACGTCAAGGACGAACGCGCGGGGATTCAGGGGATTGGTCTTTCCGTACGAGACGACCAGAAGCGCTGGGCGGCGCGGGAATACGGCTACGAACGTAATCCATTGGATATCGACTTCAAGTGGGATCGGCGCTTCGGCGACGAAAACCGGACGATCGCACCCATCGGATCATACGAGGTACTGCTCGAAGCCTGCGACCTCGTGGGAAACTGCACGGATGTCACCGGAAGAATCTATGTCCCGGATAGAAACGACGTGCCGCCGTTAACGCGGACGAGCTGGGCGGGGATTCCGCTTCCGACGCGGACGCGGACGCCAACCGCTATCGCAACAGCGACGCAGCAAGCGGCAAGGACGACGGTCTCAGCATCAGCAACAGCCACCGTTCCATTCCCAACCGCGACACGGCAAGCTGCGGTCATCATCCCGACAAAGCAGCCAACACGAACGCCGCGCCCAACGGCGACCCCCGGGCAGTACGTCTTCCTGGGAAATATTCCGAAGAATCCCAACCCTGCGCCTGACCCGCTTCCGGTCGACCCGAACCTGCTGACCGGTGTGGCGGCGGTAACTGCTGCGGCGAGTGCAACAGCGACAGCGCTCTTTATGCGCCGGAAACGAGAAGAGGAGCTGCGCCGGATTGCGGATGAATCGCGCGCGGAAGCTGAATCTCGTGCGCGCGCCGCGAATCAGGCAAAAATACAAGCTCATTTGGAATATTTAGCAAAGACAAAATCAGAGAAATTACAAAAAGAAAAAGCTGAAAATACGAAAAAGAGACCCATACAAGCGACAAGTACAATTCCAGCTTTCGTAAATATAGCTGACTTCAATAAACCCAACAGGAAGCTTTCGTCCGTTATGGCAAGCGTTTCTACCATTTTCCGCGACGATGGGAAATCGCCAAGACGGCATTTTACCTCATTTGTAGATCAATTTGACCAAGAAAACCTGCCCTTATATAATCAACACTTATATACTAAAACTTTCTTTCAATACTATTTAAATAGCAAAGAATATCATGATCTTTTCAATGATTCTAATACAAACTATGGCTTTATGGGGTGCGGCGCGGTTTCTGTTTGCGAAGGACTGGAAAAAATTGCGGAAAGCTATTCTCTCCCGTTCAACGTAGTGACTTGCACGGCTGAATTCTACGAACATTTAACGAATCATGGATTTACACTTGAAAAGGGCATTCAACCTAAAAAATTATTAATTGCCACAGAAGAATTCCTTGGCGAAGATAACGAAACAATGCGAGTTTTCAAAGGCACAACAAACTTAAAAGTAGAAGAAATCGATACAAAAAATTTTTACGAGGCAGAGTATCATCTATATTCTAATTCATACAAATATAACCAGGCAATTATTGTTGATGTTACTGCCAGACAATTTTTGAATAATGAAGTTAAGATTACCTTGGATAGCAACGGGAAATATAACTTTGAAGATATCAATGTGCAAGGTACAGAAATCACTGGAACAGACTTTAAATTTTCCCATTTCACATTGTATAGGGGATATGACCCAATTAATAACAGATTCCTATTCTCAGAAACACTTTATCAATCTAAAGAAGGAGAAATAATTATGGCAACTGCTTCAGAAAATGATTTGTTGGAAGCGTGGCGAAATCCAGAGATCCGAGCAATGGGGTCGGGCAGCGATATTGATGAAGTGGGTTACTGGATGTTAAAAATTACGGGGGAGACAAAAAAATGAACAACAAAATTGGCACACTACGATACAGCCTCATCACCACATTCCTCGTTTACCTGATTCTGTTGCCAGGCACATGCGTCGATGCGACCGAATTAACGACATCGCCGTCTGGGATCGACGTCTGGCGCGATGGGATTTACATCGGGAAAACGCCCCTTCAAATCGAAGGCGATCCAGAGAGTACGTTCTACCTCTTTACATTCGCAACAACAGACGGCATCTCGCCATACAGAATTCTGCGATTGGATCCGACGGCTATTCAATCCGAAAATATACCTTATGACTTGTATCCCCTCATCGCTCCAAACCTGTTTTACGAGAAATACGGATTGGGGATGATGAGTATGTCGATAGGTCACGGAACCTTCCCCTACATCTTTCTCAATAATGACGTTGGGCAATCCTATGGTAATTATACGAAACCGCCAATTTACAAATTCGAGATATTTACTCCTTTTACAAACGATAAATATATATATCCAAATAGCAGCGAAATCAGCCCCTCTTACCTCTCGCCGGATTCACGGTATATAGCTTTTTTTGAATCAAAAGGGAGTCATGTAAACAGTCTTCGCGAATTGTATCTCTATGAGGTCTTGGGAATTAATCCTGAAACAAAATTTCCAATTTTTCAACGGATTGAAACGCAACATCCGATCGGCGTTTATTCAGTTTTCGGCGAGTTCACGTACTTCTCTCCTGATTCACGCTGGCTAAGTTTTTGTCTGCAGGATGAAGATTCGGATTGTCAATTTTTTATCATTGACCTCCAGCATCCAGCGGAGGAATTCATCCCTGTCGGAAAAGACCAGAAATTTGACGAATGCCTTTGGCAGAAAAACGGATCACAAATTGCATGCAAGTGGAAGGATCATTTTAATATTTATGCCGCGAAACTCGGAAACGACGACAGAACAAACATTTTCTTGTTAAGGGATTTTTCCATAACGGGTATTACTGATGATAAAGCGTTCAAAGATGACTTCTTTTATTTCGCAGGAGATTTTATAATTTGGAGACTTAGGGGCTCAACTGAAAAAATTATCGTCTATAACGTCTTGAGCGAAAAAACCGAGATAACGTTCACAGACAGTTTTCTGGACCTGATTTCAGAAGATGGGCGATATATTGGGATAAGAACGAAACTGAGCACGGTTGCGGATCAGGTAGAACTTCCGCGTGAATTGAAAGAAAAGCTGCTTGAGGAAGAAAATGAACCGTATGGCGAATACCGTTTATGCGTCTATCAGTTATTCGACACAACGAAACAAACAACTTTGTCAAATGTGTTTTACGATGAAAAAAACTTTAATTTCCTATGTAATCTTAATAGAAAAAGCAATTTCTTCCAAACGGAAACCAGAAATTTTGCAGCCTACCTGAGTAAATTGAATGAACATGTTATCTACCCTGAAATTTTAATGTCGTTTATTCCAAAGGAGTCGTTGGACAAATTTCATCATCCCGAGGAAAATACCGCTATTCAAATCATGAACGATTTTGTAATATTTAAACAATTTTGGAAATTTGACGCATTCGATAAGAAAACGCAAGAAGATATCGTGACAATGTTCGCTTATTATCAGTACCCCTTGCCCGGAGATAACGATATAATCCTGATTCATACCCTCTTCAAGTTTCCAGAATCAGGGAGCTTTGAATGAACTTTTCAAGGATACTTCAATCTGGCTTCATCGGCGCAGCGACCGGACTGCTCATCGTCCTCATCGTCCTGCTTTGGAAAAAGGAACCTGCGTCCCATTATCCAAAAGCGCTATTGAAAGCTGCCGTAAACGGGTTCCTGCTCGGCTGCGTTGGATGCGTGGTCAGTTTCTGGACAGCGCAAATCCTGTCGGAATGGATTCAGAACACGGTGCTCCTGCTGGGCTGCGTCTTCGGATTGTCATTCCTCGTCGGGATGCTATTCGGAGCATTGCTGGAAAAAGCACTGTGGTCACGGGTGTTCCGGAATGCGTAGTCATTGGGGGCTCTAAGGGTCGAAGCCAACCGGGTTTATAATACGCCTAAAGGAGCTCATATGGATCACTCGGCGCGTTCTGTTCAAATACAACGGAGGTCGGAGTTCTGGCGTCCGAAGAAAAATGTGACGCAGCCAGCCGCGCTCATCGTCCCAACCAGACCGCCCACGCGAACCACGCGCCCGACAGCGACGCCCGGGAAATACGTCTTCCTGGGAAACCTTCCGAAAAACCCATACCCTGCGCCTGCGCCTGACCCGCTTCCGGTCGACCCGAACCTGCTGACCGGCGTCGCGGCGGTAACCGCTGCGGCGAGCGCCACGGCGACAGCGCTCTTCATGCGACAGAAACGCGAGGAAGAGCTGCGCCGGATTGCGGATGAATCCCGCGCTTGTCTTTCAATCCGGCTTCATCGGCGCAGCGACCGGACTAATCATCGTCCTCGTGGTCCTGCTTTGGAAAAAGGAACCAGCGTCCCATTATCCAAAAGCGCTGTTGAAAGCAGCCGTAAGACCGATTTTACAAATTGTCTACTGGAGATCGTATAGATCATGTATTCGCAAGACCTATGGCAAAGACTGTGAATTTTGTCCAAATTTTCGACATATTTAGAACAATGAGGAAGATCACATAATAATCGAATGCAATTGACCAAAGTCACTAAAATGTAACGTTTGTCATATGCGCCCATTGACAAAAAATGACAAATTCATATAATTACAGACGAACAGCAAAACTAAATTCTTCTTTTTCATCTGTTTCAGCTGTTGATGTTCCTCCTTTCATCAGCAGCAAATCCTTTCTGAAAAAAAGCCTGTCCTCCTTTCGGGCTTTTTTTCGTTTATGAATTCAGCGAATTTCGTCACAATCGTAAAAAACCCGCCACGTTTCCTACCCAAAGAGATAAAAAGTCGATACAATAGAGCTCAGGACAATTCTGTCACGAAGGTTTGATTGAGTAGGAGAAATTATTATGTTCCATACAGTTATCGTAGCAGGAAATATCGGTCGGGATCCGGAAATGCGCTATACGCCCTCCGGCGTTCCCGTTACGTCGTTCAGCGTCGCGACCAGCCGCCA
>DAOUFB010000030.1:0-3070 GCA_034430135.1 Flexilinea sp.
GCTCAGTTGGTAGAGCATACGACTGAAAATTGTAGTGTCCACAGTTCGATTCTGTGTCTCGGCACTCGAAATCACAAAAAGCGTTCGGCACGGACGCTTTTTTCTTTATCAGGATGGACCGCTTCATGACCCTCACCCCGCTCAACGTTCCCGCGCTTCTCTCCCGTTTCCGCCTTTCGCCAAGTAAAGGACTGGGACAGAATTTTCTTATGGATGAAACGGCGCTCGCCGAAATCGTCGACGCAGGGCTCGTGACTTCCGAAGATACGGTTCTCGAAATCGGTCCCGGTTTAGGTTCCTTAACGCGTCATCTCGCCGCTCGCGCGGCGCGTGTCGTCGCGGTGGAGCTGGATCGGAAGATGATCCCCGTTCTCAGCGAAACGCTGAAAAGTTTTTCCAACGTCGAAGTCATTCAGGGCGATGTCCTTGAGGTCGATTTAAGCGGTGCATTGGGCGAAACCAGCTACCGCGTCGTCGCGAACATTCCGTACTATATTACCTCGGCGGTGATTCGTCATCTGCTCGAACTGACCGCCCGTCCGCGCAGCATCGCGCTGACGATTCAGAAAGAAGTCGCGGAGCGGGTATGTGCGAAACCCGGGGACTTATCGCTGTTGGCGCTGTCGGTTCGGATTTACGGCGAACCGAGTTATGTCATGACGATTGGAAAGGACGCTTTTCACCCGGCGCCGAAAGTAGATTCAGCGGTGGTTCGCATTGATCTGTTCGATGAACCGCTCGTCGCGGCGGATCGGCAGGATGAGTTTTTCCGCCTGATTAAAGCCGGCTTTGGTCAGAAGCGGAAGACGCTCCGCAATTCGCTCTCGACCGGACTTCGGATCGATCGGGCGGAACTGGAGCGTGCGTTTGAAACCGCGGGCATCGATGGAATGCGCCGTGCGGAGACGCTTTCGATCGCGGAATGGAAATCATTGCAAAGTGCGCTTTTTGGCGGCTGTTATTCGTAAATGGATACACTTGAGGCTTTCGCTGGGAACATTTGAAGCAAATCGTTGGACACTTTTTAGGTCGAGATCTAAATAGATTGACAAATTGGATGATAAAAGGCGCCCCATTGGAGCGCCTTCGTGTTGATAAGGGTAGTCTAGATTCCTCGGGACGTCAGGAAGTCCTCCAACAGCGCCATGCACGCCTGTTTTCGGTAGGTGGCGGAGACACGCCCGCGAATCGGGACGATCAATTCGTCGTACTTCGCCAGGAATGCGCTCTTGGCGTTTTTAGCCTCTTCAATCGTCTTCCCGATCATCATGGCTTCAACTTCCGGGAAACGAAGCACAACGCCGCTAACGGCGCCAAACGCGATGGACATTTTCGTGATCCGACCCGCTTCTTCGCCATAAATCGCGACGAACGAGACACGCGAAATCGCCATCGCAGCCCGTGCCCCGATCTTTTTATAGTAGTAATTATCCAATCCAGTCCGAGCTATGATTATTCCCGTCAGCAGCTCATCCTCACGCAGGCAGGTTTTTCCGCGGTCAATGAAAAATTCCATGATCGGGACGATGCGTTCGCCATTGACGCTTCGGAGCCGAAGTTTTGCGTCCGCGGCGACGAAGATGAGCGCGGAGTCGGCTTTCGGCGACGCGTTGCAGATATTCCCTGCCGGTGTCGCCTGATTCCGCGTTGCTGGCGACGCGATCAGAATCATTGCGTCTTTTAGGACTTGCGGAATTGCCTCATGGTTCAGCAGCTCGGTGTAGGTACAAGCGGCGCCAATTTCGATTGTGTCGTCGGTGATATTAATCCGTGACAGCTCCGGCAGCTGATTCAGAAAGAGATAAGTCGCATTCTCTTTTGCCTCGACCATCAGATCCGTTCCGCCGGCATAGGGCGTAACTTTTTCGGCGCTGCGGATCGCGAGTGCCTCGTCTAACGTTTCAGGCAGATAGCCGTTCTCAAGGTTTACCATAGTCCGTTTCCTTTTTCCGCCGCGTTTTGAATCGCGTGAACAATTGCGTTATATCCAGTGCAGCGGCATATATTCCCTGATAGACCTTCGCGAATCTGCATTTCGGTGGGATGCGGGTTGAAGCGCAGGAGCGATTCCGCCGCTAAAACCATGCCCGGGATGCAGAAGCCGCATTGAACCGCCGAGAGATCCCCGAAAGCTTCGGAAAGGATCTCGAATCGTTCCGAGCGCGAAAAGCCTTCGATCGTCTCGACCTCGCGTCCGGCGACGGCGCCAAGAGCGACGAGACAGGAGTTTGCCAATTGTCCATCAATCAGGACGGAACATGCGCCGCATTCTCCCTCACGGCAGCCGCACTTTACACCGGTCAATTGAAATTCATCGCGCAGAACGTCCAGGAGACGCTCGTTAGCTTTCCAGCCCGATTCGACCGATTCCCCATTCAAAATAAAACGTGTATTATCTGCCATTTTTCCGCTCCTCTAATAATTTCATCGTGTCCTCCGTCGAAAATGGCGTCTGGTAAAGATCCGTTTCCAACGCGCATTCAAGCGCACCGATGTATGCGGCGGAACCGCCGACGTTCGGAAGTTCGCCAGCTGCTTTCGCGCCGAACGGTCCATTGATGTATTCGCTGCGATGGAACATGACGTTCAGCGAGGGAACGTCAAGCGCGGTTGGAACGATATAGTCGCTGAGACTGTTGTTGCGGACGCGCCCCGTCTGGTCATAGTTGATGAGCTCAATGCCGCCATGCCCAATTGACTGGAGCAAACCGCCTTCCATCTGACCGATGACGATATTTTCATCGATAATCGTACCGACGTCGTAGCATCCCCAAGCATGGAGGACTTTCGTCAGCCCGAGCATGGTATCCACTTCGACTTCGACGATATTCGTTGACCAGGATGAATCCGGGTAGGGGTCGCCGGAGAACGTCGCGAGATCCCAGGGGATCATGAAATCCGGATGGACGTAATGCTCTGTGATGACCTGATCTTCGCCCGGCTTCCATTCCGCTTTTAAGCGTTTTGCGGCGCGTTCGATGAGTTTTCCAACGACCATGATGGAACGGCTGGCGACGGTCGGACCAGAATTGGGAACGCGATCCGTGTTGGGGTTGATGATAATGACGCG
>DAOUFB010000031.1:0-1819 GCA_034430135.1 Flexilinea sp.
ACCTGGATTCGAACCAAGATCCACGGATTCAAAGTCCGGTGTGCTGCCATTGCACCATATCCCAATGAACCGCGCTCGCAAATTTTACCATAATATTGCGCAGTTTCCAAAATTGCTTTAGCCTTCGTGCCGAAAAAATTGGCGCACGGGGGGCAAAGTTAACCGCCCCTGCAGTTTCCTCTCCGATCGCGCCCGATTCCGCTTTATAATTTTCCCATGGAAAATACGTACCGCGTCGAAACGACGCTCCCACTCCAATTTTTTACCTGTCCCATGGACGCGCTGACCGATTTTTGGCTCAACTGGCAGCCCGCCGACGAAGGTCCGGGCGTGTTCCATTTCGACGCCAGCCTCGCCCTCGGCGTCCGTGCGCAGCTGATCAATGACGACGACCTCAAGCGCCTCGTTCAGGAGATCGCCCCCATTGCGGAATTGCGCTATCTTTATCTCGCTGAAAACCGGAATATCACGAACCGCGGGATGCGCTTTCTTGCCGACCTGACGCAGCTGCGCTACCTGAATATCAGCTCCTGCGACATCAACAGCGAAGGGCTCGAGTTCCTGCCAGCGCTGACCGTGCTCGAAATGCTCGATATCAGCTACTGTAACCGGATTTCGGGCGCGGGCGGAAAATACATCCAAAAGCTCCCGAAGCTAAAAACGCTTCTCGTCCAAGGCACGACGAAACTCAACACCGCCGACTTGAAGAAGCTTGCGAAGCGCGCCTTGGAAATCCGAACCGGAAAATAAAGTCGCGGATCGCGGTGCATCGTGAACGATGCCGTGAGCAGGCTGTCGCCTGTTGCATCACAGAAAGTTAGAATGGGGGAAAAATGCCCAATTTATTCGATTATCTTGACTGGCGCGGAGATTTGCCGCTCGAAATAATTCCTTTTTGTGAAGTTGATGGACTTGTTTTTTCCCAATTAGCCTACATTCGCTGGGAAAATGCAGACTTTATTCAGGAAAGACCTCCGATTAAAAACGTTCTTCCAATTATTGAAGACGATCTCTTCAAGACGTTAGCGACAAACCAAGAAGATAAAAAATTTTTACCGCTTGCGGCTAAATGCCGCCGGTTCGGAGAAGTCCGGATCGAAGAGTCCATTTCCGAGTATGACGAAGACGAAGAAAAGCAATTTTCCGCAACAACTTACCTGCTTCCCGATGAAACGCTGTTCGTCGCCTATCGAGGCACCGACGACACGCAAATCGGCTGGAAAGAAGACTTCAACATGGCATTCATGCCATTAGTTCCGTCTCAGATGCGCGCGCTCGAATACCTGACGAAAATCTCCGATCGCTATCCGAATCCAATCCGTGTCGGAGGTCATTCCAAAGGCGGGAACCTCGCCGTCTATGCGGCGGTTGCAGCCGAAGAAAAAATCCAGGATCGCATCCTCGGCGTTTATTGCAACGATGGACCGGGCTACAATGAAAACGTCAAGCCCATCGAACGCTACGAACGGATTCGGGATCGAATTCACGCTTTTGTCCCGCAGTCCTCGATCGTTGGCATGCTCCTGCTCCACTTGGAAGATTACAAGATCATCCGCAGCACCGCCTCCGGCATCATGCAGCATGACCCTTACAGCTGGGAAATCAAAGGCGGGCAGTTCGTCGAAGAGCCTCAACTAAAAGAAGACAGTAAATTCACCGAAGTTGTACTGAAGAAATGGCTGTCAGAGTTATCCACCCAAGATCGAAAAGTTCTCATCAACGCCCTCTTCGATATCATCAGCGCCGCGGACGTCAAAACGTTCGGCTCCGAAATGTGGCTCAGCCTGGTTCAAAACCCATTAACCTATCTTAACGCGAT
>DAOUFB010000032.1:0-53568 GCA_034430135.1 Flexilinea sp.
ACACAGCGCGGGCAAGGAATCGTTTTCTTACCCTCGATATAAGCCCCATTCCAGAATCCGCGCCCAAACGCCATCGCTGAGAAAATTCCGATACTGGCGTCCGGATCGGACACGACGCCGAATGTCGGTCGCGCTGATTTCGAGGAGCGGCGTATCAATCCAGACCAGCTTCGATTCCAACGCTGGAAAACGCGCGAAAAGGCGCCGCGGATTCGAGCGCTGACCCGGGCGCCGCGCCGTTCAGGTCAGCGACGATCACGTCCGCGCCCGCCTGCCCATCCATACGGAACTTATCGAAAATGGTTGTCATCTTACGCCTCGATCTTAAAGTTAATATCTGTTTTCTTCCTATTCTATTAGCTCTATGCGAGTTCGGATTCGCCTCAGGCTGGATTCGCGGACATAAATCATGGCGCAACCTTTACTCATCCCTCATCACTGCCGATATATACATGCCATTTTTTACTATTTATTTATGACTTATATTGCTTTCGCATTGACATAAATAAGATATTGTCAGGCGGTAAATGGTTCCCTTTTTCTTTATTATATCGATAAATTTTCAGATGTACATAACAGGCAGGAAATGATACACTTTACCGAAAGTATTGCTTTTATGATTTCCTTCCTTACAGATCATAAAAGCCCATCTTATGCCGAAGAACTTGGCTTTCGGGAAGAGCGTTCGGTATAAGAATATGCACAGAAAGGTGATCCACATGAGAAAAATCATCAATATCAACGCAGGCTGGAAATTCATCCGCTCCGATGTCGGATTGCCTGCGGTTTACCCTGCCGAGTGGTCCGATGTAAATCTGCCCCACACATGGAACGCAGTAGACGGCAACGACGGCATGGGCAATTATTACCGGGGCAAATGTTGGTACGCGAAGTCTTTTGCTACACCTGTGCAGCCGCTGGCTGGCGGAAAGGTCTTCGTGGAGGTGCTGGCGGCAAACTCCGAAGCCACCGTTTATGTCAATGGCACAGAAGTGACTTACCATGAAGGCGGTTACGCTGCCTTCCGGGCTGACATCACTAAACTGTGCAAGGCTGAGGGCGAGAACCTGCTGGTCATCGCCTGCAATAACGAGGCAAACGACTTCGTCTATCCTCAAAACGCCGACTTCACCTTCTACGGCGGACTCTACCGCGGCGTAAACCTGATCTCCGTGCCCAATGCTCACTTTGACCTGGAATATTACGGCGGTCCCGGAATCATGGTCACGCCTAAGCCCGCCGATTGCGGCGGCGCTGCCTTTGAGCTCGAAGCATTCGTGAAAAACGCCGACGAGAATTTCACCGTTCAATACACCATCCTGGACGAGGAGGGTCTGGAGGTCGCCTACGTTTCCCGTCCCGCTTCCGCTCCCAAGGTCACCGTATTCCTGCCCGATGCGCATCTCTGGGACTTTGAAAATCCCTACCTGTACACCGTGACGGCTGAACTGGTAAGAAGAAACGAAGTCTATGACGAAATCGAGACCCGTGCAGGCGTCCGCTCCTTCTCGGTCGATCCTCAGAAAGGCTTTTTCCTCAACGGTGTACTGACCCCTCTGCGCGGCGTAGCCCGCCATCAGGACAGAATGTATATCGGCAATGCGCTGGAGGCAGAGGATCATTATGAAGATGCCTATATCATCAAGGAACTCGGCGCTAACACGGTCCGACTGGCTCACTACCAGCATAACCAGTATTTCTATGATGCCTGCGACGAGCTGGGCTTCGCCGTCTGGGCTGAGATCCCCTTCATCTCCGTGATGAGCAAGAACCCCGCTGCCCATGAAAACTGCCGGCAGCAGATGAAAGAGCTGATCGCCCAGAACTACAACCACCCCTCTGTCATGTTCTGGGGTCTTTCCAATGAGATTCTCATCGGCGGTATCTCCGAGCAGGTAGTAGATAATCACAAGGAGCTGAATGCACTGGTCAAGGAAATGGACCCCACCCGCCCGACCGTTATCGCTCATGTTTCCTTCACCCCCGTCGAGGGTCCCATGCACTATATTACCGATCTGGAAAGCTACAACCATTATTTCGGCTGGTACGGCGGCAAGATGGAGCAGAACGGTCCATGGATGGACGACTTCCATCGTGTCCACCCCAACATTTCCATCGGCGTCTCCGAATACGGATGCGAAGGGATTATAACCTACCACGGTCCCAATCCCAAGGTCAGGGACTATTCCGAAGACTATCAGGCGCTGTACCACGAGCATATGTGCAAAGTCTTTGAGGAGCGTCCCTGGATCTGGGCTACCCACGTGTGGAATATGTTCGACTTCGGTTGCGCTGCCCGTAATGAAGGCGGCGTTGCGGGGCGGAACAACAAGGGGCTGGTCAGCATGGATCGCAAAATCAAGAAGGATGCCTACTACATCTGCAAGTCATACTGGAATCCCGAGCCAATGGTTCATTTGTGTGGCAAGCGCTATGCGCAGCGCTCCGGCGACGTAAGAGAAATCAAGGTCTACACCAACCAGCCTTCCGTCACCCTGTACCACAACGGCAAAGTTTTCGCTCAGATGGAAAATATCGACCACATTTGCCGCTTTGACGTACCTCTTTCCGAAGGTTTCAACCAGTTTACAGCCGTTGCGGGCACGGTCAAAGACACCATGACTATCGAGAAGGTGACTTCCGAGCCTGAAGTCTATACGCTCGCCGCGGGAGGCGGCGGCGCTGTCAACTGGTTCATCGCCATGGGGGATGTAGAACTGGACGACGCTCCCATGGAATTCCCCAAGGGGAAGCTGAGCGTCAAATCTTCATTGGAACAGTTGCACAAAAATCCCGAAGCCTGGGCTATTGTAGATAAATTGATGGGCGGCAAGCTGAACCCTGATATGCCCATGTGGAACATGATCTGCAACATCAACTTTGAAATGCTGATCGCCATGAATGGCGGCGATGAGGAGGGAAAAGCCGTCTTGAAATCAGTGAACAAACAATTAATTGAATTTGATGAAGTCGAATAATCAAGAATAGCCGCACCATGGATTGGAAGATTTTAAGTTTTGGAAAACCGCAGGTATGAAAAACGGGTGCCGCCGTACACCCGTAAAAACAAAGGAGAAAACCCCATGAAAAAAGATGTCCAGTTAGACGAAAATGGTCAACCCAAGTTTGGCTTGATCGATAAGGTCGCCTATGCTGCCGGCGACCTCGGCTGCAACATGAGTTTCGGTCTGAAAGGCACGGTCCAGACCTTCTGGCTGACTTACATGACGCTGGAGACTGGTCTTCTATCCATCCTGCTTCTACTGGTGCAGATATGGGATGCAGTCAATGATCCCATCATCGGCGCCGTGATCGACGCTGACAAAAGGAGATATAAACGCGGCAAGTTCAAAACCTACATTTTGATCGGAGCCATTGGGCTGATCTTCGGCGGCGCTGCCGTGTTCCTGCCCTTCCCCAATGCGTCCACATTCGTCAAGGCAATGCTCTTCATCGTAGGGTACGTGATCTGGGATGCTGCCTACACCGTGGCGAATGTTCCCTATGGGGCGATGTTGTCTCTGATCACCAAGGACGCAGGTGAGCGCGCGCAGCTGTCCACCTGGCGCTCTATCGGCAGTTTGATCGGCAGTCTGCTGCCAAATACCATTTTGCCCATGCTGATCTGGAAGAATGTCTATGACGGGGATGGTCAGCTTCTGGGTCAGGAGCTGAAGGGCACGTCCGTGTTCATCGCGGCTTTGATCATGGGCGTTATAGCGTTCTTCGCCTTCCTGTTTATGCTCAGGAATACCACCCTTCGTGTTGACGAATACTCTGTTAAAACCGGTGAGGACACGCCTAATTTCAACATTTTCACTGCCTTTGGCAACTTTATGAAGAACCGTCCTGCCGTGGGCGCTACCATTGCTGCAATGGGTCTGTTCCTGGGCATACAGTCCGCAGCTACTGCCACCGCCATTATGTTCGCAACCTATTTCAAGAACGCACAGCTTTCCGGTATTGTGATGTTGATCGGTTTTCTCCCCATGTTCCTGTTCATGCCATTTGTCAAGAAGATAGTAAACCGTTTCGGCAAGAAGGAATCCGCTACCGCAGGCTCTCTCGTATGCGTTGCAGGCGGTCTGGTCATGCTGGCGTTCCCCATGGTGCCTCAGAGCAGCGCATTACCTGTCTATATGACAGGTGCGCTGTTGTTTGGACTGGGGCTGGGCGTTTACACCTGTGTAAACTGGGCGCTGGTGGCGGACGCGATCGATTACAGCGAGTGGAAGACCAATAAGCGTGAGGAAGGCATGGTTTATTCCCTGCACTCCTTCTTCCGCAAGCTGGCGCAGGGTGTCGGACCTTCTATCGTTATCGCACTGCTGGGCGCGCTGGGTTATGTTTCGGAACTGGGAACCACCGGTCAATCCGCTGAAGTGGCGCATCGAGCCTGCTGGCTGGTCGCCGGTCTGTACCTGTTCTCCGGTATCATGCAGTTTGTCGGCATAGGCGTAATCTTCAATCTGGACAGGAAAACGCTGTCCGAGATGAATGACGATCTGAACGCACGCAGAGCCAAAGCCGAGTAAAATCCTGAAAAAACCGCCTCCGGTGAAATGATCGGAGGCGGTTTTTTTAATGTAGAATCCAATAGGGGAGAGCTTATATAATGAAACTATTGATATACGGCGCCGGCGTAATCGGCAGTTTATATGCCGCTTTATTCAGTGAAGCGGGATACGATACGACCGTTTATGCCAGAGGACAAAGATTTACAAGTTTAAAAAAAGACGGCTTACTGTACGAAAAGAACGGGAAAATATTTAAAGCGAAAATTCGAGCCATTGACCGATTAGAAGCCAAGGAACTATACGACTTCATATTCCTAACCGTCAAAGAAAATCAGGTGCATGCGGCGTTAGAGGAACTAAGATCGAATCATAGTCCAAATATCGTTACAATGGTCAATACGCTTGAGCGGTATGACCGCTGGGAGAAAATTTGTGGTGAAAATCGTATCATTCCCGCATTTCCAGGCGGAGGCGGAAGTATTGAAGACAATATCCTGAAAGCGGATCTTACGCCCAGAATTATTCAGCTCACAACGTTTGCGGAAATAAACGGGGAAAAAACCGAACGCATTAAAACTTTAGCAGCGATTTTCAGAAAATCCAAAATCCCCTGTCAAATCGTAAAAGATATGCAGCCGTGGCAAATATGTCATCTCGCGATGGTCGTGCCAATCGCGGACGCATACTATCAGGCAAAGAACCCGGAAACCGTGTGGAGCGAAAACAACGTCATGACGGGAACCGCAAAGCAGCTGAAGCGTAATTTTGACAAGCTATGGAGCAGGGGAATCGCTATTACACCTGGAAAATTGCATATTTTCCGTATCTTGCCCGCCTGTTTATTGTCATTTGCGCTCAAAATCGTATTTAAAAGCCGATTTGGAATGTTGTTCATGTATCAACATTCAATGAAAGCCGCAGATGAAATGAACCGATTACACGATCAATTATATAATTATCTCAACAATCTGGATTAACATTGAAGGGTCAAACGGCGCCCTATTCCTGATATAAGCCCCATTCCCGAATCCGTTCCCAAACGCCGTCACTGAGAAAATGCCGATACTGGCGTCCGGATCGAACACGACGCCGAATGTCGGTCGCGCTGATTTCGAGGAGCGGTGTATCAATCCAAACTAACTTCGATTCCAGCGAAGGAAAACGAGCGAAAAGGTGCTGCGGGTCCGAGCGCTGTCCTGGACGCGCCATAACGCCCAGCCCGTCAATTAGCGAGATCATGCGATCCGGTTCGTGCCACGAATATAAATCGTTCAGTGAATCCTGACCAATCAGGAAAAACAGTTCGTCGTCGGGATAGAGCCGCCGCAATATATCGAAGGTATCCGACGTATAGTGAGGACCCGGACGTTCGTTTTCGACGACCGAAACCGCGAAAAGCGGTTCACCCTGAATCGCCCACCCGACCATCTCAACGCGCCGCTCAAAATCGGTAACGTGCTTCGTCATCTTATGCGGCGGGACCGGAGCAACCATCCAGAACACCGTATCGAGCCCCAGCTGATCCGCCGCTTCCGCCGCTAAAATCATATGACCCAAATGGGGCGGATCGAATGTACCGCCAAAAACGCCTAACTTCGCCATAGGCTAATCAAACCACTCAAATTCAAACTCATCCCCGATCATGACGGTATCGCCATTTTCAGCACCTGCCTTGCGGAGCGCATCTTCGATGCCAAGTGTTTCCAATAGCTTCTGGAAACGGCGGACCGAACCAACCTGATCCCAGTACGTCATCTTCGCAGCCCGTTCGATTGAAACGCCGCGAACGACCCAATCCCCGTCCATGTCATGAGAAATTTCAAATTTCCGCGGATCTTCCTTCGGAACGTAAAGCGGTAAGACTTCCAAAGCGACTTCTTCCGGAACCGTCTTCAACAGCTCAAACAGCTTCCATAACGTCGAACACACGTTCTCGCCCGTCGCCGCGGAAATCGCGACCGCTTCATATCCGCGCTGCTTGATCTCAGCCTCAAGCGTCGCCCAACGTTCGCGCGCCTCGGGTAAGTCCATTTTATTCACCGCGACCAGCATCGGCTTTTCTTTCAGCCGTGCGTCAAAAAGCGCCATTTCCTGATTAATCTGGTCGAAGTCCGAGATCGGATCTTCCGCCGTCCCGTCGATAAGATGAAGAAGAACTTTGGTCCGCTGAATATGGCGCAAAAAAGAATCGCCCAACCCAACGCCCATGTGCGCCCCCTCCAAAAGACCGGGGACGTCCGAAAGAACGAGCGTCGTATCCAAATCCAATTCGGCAACGCCTAAATTCGGCTCAACCGTCGTAAACGGATAATTCGCAATTTTCGGCTTCGCATTCGTAACCGACGCTAAGAAAGACGACTTTCCCGCGTTCGGAACGCCGACAATCCCGACATCCGCAACCAGTTTTAACTCCAACTTCAAGCGCCGTTCCGTACAAGGCGCGCCTTTTTCGCCGGTTCGCGGAACCTGATGTGCGGAAGAAACGAAATGCGTGTTGCCACGTCCGCCGCGTCCGCCCTTCGCGACGATTAATTCATTTCCATCCTGAACAAGATCGCCTAACAGCTCGTTCGTCGCCGCGTCGCGGACGATCGTCCCAGCCGGTACGAGAAGAATCTTATTCTCCGCCGTCTTGCCCGTCATGTTGTTAATCCCGCCATTTCCGCCGTCGTCCGCAATATAGCGCCGAACATGCCGATACTGCCCGAGCGTATTCAGGCGGGAATCGACGCGCAGGATGACATCTCCGCCATGACCGCCGTCGCCGCCGTCAGGACCCCCGCGCGCGACGAATTTCTCCCGATGAAAATGTACCATGCCGTCGCCGCCCTTCCCAGAGCGAACGGTTATTTCAGCTTCATCAACAAACATCTTTAATCACTTACCCTTCCGACATCGTCCCGCGTTCAACGTCTTCAAAATTATCTTCATCCGCCGCGCTGAGCATCATGCCCTTCCGCGCAAAAAACATCACGAGCGTTGATCCGTACTTCCGCTCATCAAAACACTCGAAATTTTCCAACTCTAAATCTTCCCGCTCGATCGGGTGAATCTGGACGAGAATCCAACCGTCATCGCTCAGCCATGCGTCGTTATCATCGATAATACGAATCGCCTTTTGCCACATTTGCTTGTACTGCGGCGGGGCAATATAGATATATTCAAACGAACGATCCGGAACTGAACGAAGATAGTGAAACGCATCCGCGCCAATCACGCGCGATTTCTTTTCCATTCCGGTCAGCTTGACATTCGATTGGAGCGTTGAAAGCGCCGCGCGGTTCGCTTCGCAGAAACGGATTACCGACGCACCGCGGCTTCCCGCTTCCAGCCCAATTGAGCCCGTTCCGCCGAAAACGTCAAAAAAGGCGGCGCCTTGGACGTCGCTTCCGAGAATATTGAAAACCGCTTCTTTGACCCGATCCGTTACCGGACGTGTACTGTCGCCCGGAACGGATTTCAGGATTTTACCTTTGACGGCTCCGCCGATAATCCGTGGATTACTCATGAGCCGCGCTTATTTAACGTCGTTATACGTCCAGAACCGATTCGCGAGGAAGTTCCAGATTAGGACGATGACGATAGAGATCACGAGCGTGACGTTATGACCGACCGTTTCCGCGCTCATCGGGAAACCTTCCGAAACGATCCGACCTGCGGCAGCTAAAATCGGGGTTTCAATCGTCAGGAAGAGAAGATAACGAATCACCAGTCCGACTAAGCTGACCAGAACGAACTGAATCAGTTTCGTCGAAAGCTTCTTCTTCCGTGAATCGGGATAAGCCCAAAAATGGTTCCAGATAAAGTTCGAAAGCACGGCGGCGATAAAAGAAATCGTGCTCGCGGCGCGCGAATTCATTCCAAAAAGGCGCAAACAAAGATTCATCACGCCAAAATCAACGACCGCGCCTAAGACCCCCACGGTGCAGAACTTCAAAAAACGTGTCCGTTCAACCGGATTCTTTAAAAAGCTAACCATGTTACTTCATCGCTTCTTCAAAATAGGGTATCGTCTTGAGCAGTCCCTCGCGCAACGGAACTTTCGGCTCCCAGTTCAGGAGCGTCCGCGCCCGCGTAATGTCCGGACGGCGGTTCTGCGGATCACCGCTCACGCGCAGATCAGGCTTAAAAATAATTCCCGCCGGATTCCCGGTCAGCGCGTTTATCTCTTCCGCTAACTCAATCATCGTATTTTCAACCGGGTTGCCGATATTGACCGGGTCATGCTCATTCGAGTTCAGGAGACGGATAAACCCATCGATCGTATCCGACACGTAGCAGAACGAACGCGTCTGCAAACCGTCGCCGTAAACGGTAAGCGGTTCTTTTCGCAGTGCCTGCTGAATGAAATTCGGAACGACGCGCCCGTCGTCGAGCCTCATTCGTTCACCATAGGTATTGAAAATACGGACGATCCGCGTATCGAGACCATGGTACCGATGATAAGCCATCGTCAGCGCCTCGGAAAATCGTTTCGCCTCATCGTAGACCGAACGAATCCCAACCGGATTGACGTTCCCATTATAGTCTTCCGTCTGTGGGTGGACGACGGGCTTCCCATAAATTTCCGACGTCGACGCCATGAAGAAGCGCGCGTTATTTGCTTTCGCAACGCCGAGCGCGTTATGCGTCCCGATCGACCCGACCTTCATCGTCTGGATCGGCAGGTTCGTGTACCCGAACGGCGAAAGCGGATTCGGGCTCGCCGGCGATGCCAAATGCATCACCGCGTCCAGCTTTCCCGGGACGAAAATATAATTTGAAACATCGTGGCGGATAAACGAAAACTTTTCTTCCGCGGCTAAATGTGCGAGATTCGCTGGATTTCCCGTGATAAAGTTATCCATCCCAACGACCTCATGACCCTCCCGGATGAGTCGGTCACAGAGATGTGAGCCCAAAAATCCCGCTGCTCCGGTGACTAAAATTCGCATGATCTTCCTCCGACGCTCCAAAAAAGAACGTTATTTCCAAATAATTTGTTCAACTGACCGATCAATTGTAATCTGATTATAGATACCCGTAAATGGATTTACGAGCCAAATATTACCGTCGTCGAGGAACGCCAAGCGGCTCGCACCCGGATCATCCGTGGGCGCCCAAACGAGCTGCTGCGGTTCAATTCCGAGCGTCTCGTCCTGAGGATAGACGATTCGGACATCCCGCCCCTCCAAGTCTGAAACCGCGACCCGGTACCGGCTGGTTTCCGATTGAAGCGGATTCACCGCCGTCAAGAACGCCAGACAGCTCGTTCCATCCGCAAATCGCGGCGAAAGGGTCGGCGCAGCAAAAAGCCCCGTCTTATGCACGAGCGGCGCCGTCGACCCGCTTTCAAAGTCATACTTCCCGATATTAAAATCGCCTGGATCAAACGTCGAACGTGCGCCGCTAATGTCTCCCTGATACGTGAAAACCAACGTCTTCCCATCAGCGCTAAGACTGACGCCCGGAAGCCATGCCCAATCCGAGCGCGCCCGACCGTAGGGCTGAATCCGAAGCAAGGGCTGAACCGTCCCACTCATGCGGTCAATCCAATCAATCCGGTCCCCATGAACCGCGATTAAGGATCGCCCATCGGACGCCAGTTCGAACTCCGTTCCCCACCAATCCGTATCGCGTCCATTCGGCGCAGATGCGTCCGTTTCCGACTCCTCTGCATCCGCCGGCTCGTAAACCGTCTCCTCATGTATCAGCATCCCGCTTTCACTGACCATCCGCAGCTTCAAATCGTTATTCGCCCGCCAGCCGGGCGCATCGTCAATCACAGTAACGCTCGAATAAAGAACGCGCAGCGTCTCTCCGGGAAGCCATTTCGCAAAATGGATCACGTTTGAAACGCGGAGCGAAATTGGCGCTTCAACCCAATTGTCAACATCCATCATCCACAACGTATTAATTTCGTCCGCTTGGCGACCCTGACGGGAAAATAAAAGAAACCTGCCGTTGTCCGATAGATCCAGGATACGCCCATCTGCGTCCCCGCCCGCGTAAATCATCTGCCGCGATCCGGTCGTCTCCCGCATCAGCCATAAATTCCCGTTCGCCAAATAAACGATTTTTCCCGGGATTCGAATCGGCGCTAAATCCGATTTCACCCCAACCATCAGAATTTCCGGGATCGACATTTCTAAAACAACACGGCTGACGATCGATTCCGAACGTAAAACCCCGTCCGCCATAACGCGGCGCTTCGTTATCCGCGCAACGCCGCTCTTTCCCCGCTGGAGAATATACGTCTCACCCTCGGCGACAGTTTCGCTTCGGATTAGCTGACTTTCAAAAGGGATCGTCTCATCGCTGGTAACGTCTTCACTATCGATAATCGTTATCTGGATTTCCGTATCTTCGTTCACGAGACGGTTCAGTCCCGGACGGACTTCATCCGAGACCTCATAAACTGCGCCGATGGTCAATAGCGCATCACGTACCGTACCGCCGGGAAGTACTTCCCCTTCAAAAACCTGCGCCCCGCGAGATGCGCGAACCTTGATCCGCTCCGTCCGCGCCTCTGGGAAACATCCCGTCAGCAGCATAACGCCTAAAAAAATAACCGAAAGCTGATTGATACGGAAGAGAGATAAAATTCGTGATTTAAAGACGCGGTACATTTTCATGGCGAATCCATCTGTAGAGCTAAAGGGAAAAACTGAAGCGCCTGTGCTTGGAACACGGCGCAACTCAATCATCAAATCCAACCGAAAAGAACGTCCCGCCGGCGCATGAACCAATCCTCTCAGGCATCGTTTCACACACCGGCAGGGTCGGTCAAAACTTCTTAGTTTTTAATTCCTTCAATAACGACGGAATCTTCCATCGTTTCGATGCGGGTCAGCGTTACGATCTGAGACAGAAGCGGATTATACATACCTAAATACGCGGCGATCTGCGAATTGACCGTGTTGACGTCAATCGACATCACCGGGACATCCAGCTTCATGACGTTGAACGAGACAGCACCATTCACCAGTGACAGCTGCGCATCCGCTTTGACCGTCACCTTGAGGAAACCTTTCCCGACCTTAACCGACAGCTTCACGTTCGCCTCGCCGTCCTTCCACGTCAGGAAGTCGACCTTCGGGTCAGACAGCGACAAATCCGGCGCGCCGGACTGCTTGATAACCGCTTTAACCTCCGTCTCATACATCTTAAGCGCCTCAGCCGCCGCCTGCGATAACGTCGCTTCGTCGAGCGTCAGCGTAAACGTTTGACCGCTCGGGACCGCGCCCACTCCATCGAGCTGCGCTGACAATGTGTTCATCGCCGCCGATTGCGCCGCTGCGCTGGTCATGAAAACGCCCGCCGCCAGCAGGGCGACAACGGCAATCATCATCAATTTCGTCATTTTCATTTTTTTATTCTCCTGTTATTTTGTTTCGGTTCAAGATCAAGCCCAAAACCTCCGCTGATTATACGCGCGGGATTGAATCTTGACCAAACCGCAACTTAATCATCATACGTTATTCAAAACGGAAAAGTTCCGCTTAACCTTCGTCATAACGTATCAGCCGCACCGTCCATACCCTCCGCACGGAAAAATACAGAACGGCAGATATGACAGATAACAACGCCAAAAAACCAATCAGCAGGATCGGGATCTCCGACAGTGTCAAAATCTCCATTTCAATCAGCTTATATCCGCCGAAACCCATCCCCGCCAAAAGCAGGAGAATCCCGATCGTCATCATCCCCAGATTGAAACTGCGTTTGATCGCGTGCTGCGGACTGACCCAATTGAAATTCGGATGGATCGCGTCGATCAGGAGTCCGAGCGTTCCGGTAAATATAATACAAATCAGGACCGTGCCAATCCCAATCAAAACGTCCGTGAGCGTCGCTTTCAGCAAAATAAATACCAGCGTCAGCGACGGCGCCGTCGCCAGCAGCCCAAACGCAAAGGAGCAAGTCAATCGCCCATGAATCTGGTCTCGGATCGTAAATGGCAGCGTTTTGACGAGCCAAACGCGTTTTCCCTCGCGCGTCAGCGAAGTCGTCGCGGGCTGACCTATCCCGCCCATGAACAAGCCAATCAGGATCCCGACCGCCATCCAAAAGCCCGCACGAATCCAGGGCTGAGCGTAAAAGGTAGACGCAAACGAAAGGAAAAAGCGCATCGCCGCGTCACGGGTATTCTCCTCGCTCATGGACGGGTACATCGAAACCCCGAGAATGATCGGCATCAAAAATCCAATCGCACCAATATTATAGAGATAAACCGGCGTCTTAAATATTTCGAGCGCTTCCCGCCAGGCGATCGCGAAAAACTTCGGCTTCCGGTTCCAGCCCGCGATCCGGACCCGTTTCGCCGCTTTGCGGTTTGTTCCCGCGATATCCGCCATGCGAACGCCATCCGCGAGCGGTTTCGCGCCTGCCAAAATCGTCAGCAGGAATGCGCCCATTCCGATCGCCAGACCCGCCAGACCTGTCCAGATTCGGGTTCCGAGCTCAGCGCTGAACATGGATACCATCCACAGCCGCACGGTCGGCATGACCGCGAAAAAAGCTTCCAGCCGCGGACGGATCATCGCCGCGAAGCCGCCCACCTCTGAGGACTCCATGACGACGATCGAACGGGCGAAACGGTTCGAAAGGATATTCGGACCGATTGAAATAACAAGGACTAAAAACAGACCAACCAGCTGCAAGAAGGCTTTCAAGTTCGGGATCCGATTCAAAAAGCGCATCAAAAGCACAACCAACAGCGTCAGGAAACTAATCAGCGTCAGAACCAGCGCGACCGATCCAAGGATGGCGTTCAGGTAATAAAGCGCGTCCCGGTTCGTCAGGATTCCATGCCAGATTGCAAAGACGAGGACGATTAAGCCGTCAAAAGCCAGCGCAGTCGTCGCGTTTTTAATGATTTGACTTGCGATGACTTGATGATCCGAGAACGGGAAACGCTGCATAATCTTAATATCGTTTCCAAAATAGAGCGTCGAAAAGATCGAAACGACGCTCGTCACCAGCGTCAGCATCAGCGCAATCATCTGTGCGAAACCTAAGATCAGATCGGTGTAATCCGTCAGCAAGGCTTCCGAAATGAGATCCCTCAGGAAATATGCCAGCGCCACGCACGGGAGGATCAGCAAAACGAAAATCACCATTTGACCGATGAATAAGCCGCGGATCTTTTTATCCTTTCGAATTCCCGCCGGATTCCCAATCCAGGGATGCCGAAGCATCATATCTTTTTTTAATATCGTCCAAATCGCTTTCATTCGGTCAGCTCCAGGAAAATCTGCTCCAAACTGCCTTCGCCCTGCGCCGAGGCGCGAATCTCGTCGAGCGTCCCCGACGCGACGATTTTTCCATGATGGATGATCGCAATCGTATCGCAAACCTTTTCCGCGACTTCCATAACGTGCGTCGAGAAGAATACAATTTTGCCCGCGTCGCAGTGTTCGCGCATTAACTGCTTCAGGCGGAACGACGATTTCGGATCAAGCCCAACCATGGGTTCATCCAGAATCCAGAGGTACGGGTCAACAATCAGCGCACCAATCAGACAGAGCTTTTGGCGCATTCCATGCGAATAGCCGGCAATCGTATCGTTCAGAGACGCGGTCAGCTCGAACTCATCGGAAAAATGAAGGATCCGCTCCTTCCGCGTCGCAGCGTCGAGTTCATAGGCGTCCGCGACGAAATTCAGGTACTGCTTCCCGGTCATCGTCTCATACAGCTCCGGATTATCCGGAATGTAGCAGGTCCGGCGTTTCGCTTCAATCGCATTTTTCTGAATATCAATTCCATCCAGAACAATATTTCCCGCGTCCGGTTTGAGAAGCCCGACGATCATCTTAATCGTCGTCGTCTTGCCCGCTCCGTTTGGACCTAAGAAGCCGAAAATTTTTCCCGGCTGAATTTTCAGGCTGATGTCGTTGACGGCGACTTTCGTCCCGTACTTTTTCGTAACGTTGGTTAGTGTAATCATTCGTTTTACCTTCTCCTATCAAGTTCCTATTTTACGGTTCTTTTAAAAATCAGTTACGTGCCGCGTCAGAATTCGTTTCATCAACAATGATCCGAACAGGGCGTTACGGCGGATGTTCCTCGGAGGAAAAGGAGGAAAAGTATCCCTGTTCTCCGTCCGGGATCCGATTTATAATAGAACCTAATGGAAGAGCGGGAAAACCGTCTCGCGATCATGAACCGGGAAAACCGGAAAACGATGGAGGATCCTTACCATGCAAGTGAAATCGGACTGCTTCTATACAAAGAATGATGAATGGGTTTTAATTGAAGGCGACGTTGCCACGGTCGGATTAACAGACTATGCGCAAGACGCACTCTCGGATATCGTTTTCGTCGAACTTACCGCAGGAATCGGCGATACCATCGCCGCAGAAGACCAAATCGCGACCGTTGAATCGATTAAAGCCGCTTCAGACGTTTACGCGCCGGTCGCCGGCGAGGTCGTCGCGCTGAACGACGCCGTTTCAGATTCGCCCGAACTGATTAATCAGGATCCTTTCGGAGCTGCCTGGCTCATCAAGCTAAAAGGATCTTTCGACACATCCGCGTTAATGGACGCCGCCGCCTACGAAGCCTGGTGCGCAGATCGGCATTAAGCCATGTACGTCCCGCATACGCAAGCCGAACGCGAAGCCATGCTTTCGTCGATCGGCGTAACCTCGATGGAGGAGCTTTTCTCCGCAGTACCGGCGGATCTGCGCTTCCCGGAACTGAGATTGACCGAAGCGATGACCGAGCCGGAAATATTGTCCATGCTGACAGAGCTGGATCACGCGAACCTGTCAGCAGCCGAAGTTCCCTGTTTCCTCGGCGCAGGTGCGTACCGCCATTATGTCCCGGCTGTCCTCGATAACCTGACCGCCCGCGGCGACTTCTATACCGCTTACACGCCGTATCAAGCCGAAATATCTCAGGGAACGCTTCAAGGAATCTATGAATTTCAATCGCTCATCGCCCGCCTGACGGGAATGGACGCCGCGAACGCGTCGCACTACGACGGCGCAACCGCCTGCGCGGAAGCGGGAATCCTCGCCTATCATCATTTTCGCGGCAAGCGCAAAAAGATCGTCGTCTCCGCTGGACTTCATCCGCATTATCACATGACAATGCGGACATATTTACAAGATTTCGACGGTGTAACCGTCGTCATGCCGCGGCAGGACGTTTTTGAAGGTGCGAACGCCGCGTCATTCCTCGAAGCGATCGACGATAACACCTCGCTCGTTCTCGCGGCTTATCCCGATTTCTTCGGAACGGTCACTGATCTGACCGCCATCGCCGAAGCGGCGCATGCAAAAGGTGCGCTGTTTGCCGTCTGCGTCAATCCCATTGCGCTCGGGCTGTTGAAAACGCCGGGCGAGATGGGCGCGGATATCGTCGTCGGAGAGGGTCAGCCGCTCGGTCTGGGCTTAAACTATGGCGGTCCCTACCTCGGACTTTTCGCCGTAAAATCGGCGCTGATCCGAAAGATGTCCGGACGCATCGTCGGTGAAACCATCGACGATCGCGGGCAGCGCGCTTATGTTCTGACGCTGACCGCCCGTGAACAGCATATCCGCCGGGATAAAGCGACGTCCAACATCTGCTCAAATCAGGGGCTGAACGCGCTGCGTGCGGCGATTTACCTGAGCGAGCTTGGCGCGTCCGGGTTAAGAGAAGTCGCGAAACAGTGCTACGATAAAGCGCACTACGCAGCCAAAAAGCTCGGCAAAATCCGGGGCTTCAAGGTCCTCAACGAAAAGCCATTCTTCCATGAATTCGTGCTCCATTGCCCGAAACCGGTCGAAGAAATCAATCAGCACCTGCTCGATCATGACATCATCGGCGGTTATGACCTCTCTGGTGTAACTCTCGATTTGGGAAACGCCATGCTTGTCGCCGTTACCGAAACGACGAGCAAGCGCGATATCGACGATCTCTGCGCCGCGCTGGCGGAGGAAGGAACTCACGCATGAAACCGAACCGAACCCATAGTGAAAAGACAATTTTCGAAATGTCGGTTCCGGGACGGGTCGGGTTTCGATTCGCTCCGTCAGACGTCCCGAGTACCGACGTTCCCGCCGATCTGATTCGTACTGAGCTGCCGATGCCGGAGCTGTCGGAACTGGACGTCGTGCGTCATTTTACGCGCCTCTCTCGGCTGAACTACTCGGTCGACAGCGGTTTTTATCCGCTTGGCTCGTGCACGATGAAATATAACCCGAAGGTCTGTGAAAAAGCAGCGTCCCTCCCCGGACTCACCCAGCTTCATCCGCTGCAGCCGCTTGAAACGGTTCAAGGCGCGCTTGTCGTCCTCCACGAGATGCAGACGATCCTCTGCGAAGTCGGAGGCATGGCAGCGGGGTCGGTCACCCCGGCTGCCGGCGCACAATCCGAGTTCTGCGGCGTAAAAATGATCGCTGCCTATCATCGCGACAACGGTCAGACGCAGCGCAAAGTCATGCTCATTCCCGATAGCGCCCATGGGACAAACCCGGCATCCTCGGTAATGTGCGGCTTCACCTGCCAATCGGTTAAGACGACACCGCGCGGAAACGTCGACCTCGACGACCTGAAGAAGCACTGCAATGACCAGCTTGCGGGCATCATGATCACCAACCCGAACACGCTCGGGCTGTTCGACGAAAATATCCTCGAAGTGACGCGCATGGTTCACGAAGCCGGCGGTCTCGTTTACGGCGACGGCGCCAACATGAACGCACTTCTGGGAATCGTCCAACCCGCCGCGCTCGGAATCGACGTCATGCACTATAACCTGCATAAAACGTTCGCCACTCCGCATGGCGGCGGCGGACCCGGCGCTGGAGCAGTCTGCTGCGTTGAGAAACTGGCGGATTACCTTCCGGGACCGATCTCGGCGATCATCGAAGAGGGCGATGAGGAAGTGCCGCCGCTCTACGGACTCGTTGAGCCTGAAAAATCGATCGGCATGGTTCGCGCCTTCTGGGGTCATTTTGCGATCATCCTGCGCGCCTACGTCTACTGTCTCGCGTTAGGTCGGACGGGGATGCGCGAAGTCGGTGAGAACGCGACGCTGAACGCGAACTACCTGATGCAGGCGTTGAAAGACGTCTACCCGCTCCCGTATGATCGCGTCTGTATGCATGAATTTGTCCTCGACGTAAAGTGGAAAGATGCGCCGGGTATCCGCGCTTTCGACGTTGCAAAGCGCATGATGGATTTCGGGCTGCACCCGCCGACCTACTATTTTCCGCTCATCGTTCATGAAGCGCTGATGATTGAGCCGACTGAAACCGAAACGAAAGCGACGCTCGACGAGTTCATCGCCATCATGCGATCCATCGCCGAAGAAGCGAAAACCCAGCCGGAACTCTTGACTTCTGCTCCGACCGAAACCCCATTCGGGCGCCTCGACGAAGTCAAAGCCGCTAAGGATCTGAAAATTGCCGAATAAACCGCTTTAGCGCCTCGCCGTCGAAGCTCCGGTTTTGGCGGCGAGTGCCGCATGCAAAAAGCGGACGGATCATGAAAAAGGCACCCGCCTTTTTCAAATAACACAAACTGAAACCGGATCAATTACGGGCGAATTCAAGTCCGAAAGGAACCGCGAACCATGCCCCAGTTCGATCCACAAGGAACATTCATGAAACCATATACCCCTGTTGATACGGGCTTACTCCTTCAAGCCCAACTGCCGGAAAGCGACGCCCTAAGCGTCTCTCTCGCCTTAACCAGCGACGAACCGTTCCTCAACGAACGCGGTTCTTACCTCTACTCGGAATCCCTCGACGGCGCGGGTGTCATTTTCGCGCTCGGGAAAAAGCGGGATCTCCGCGCTTTCCGTTTCCTCGGCGGCGACGTGATCCGCCGGCTCCAAAAAACCGAAACACCTGCCGCCGCGATTGATTTTCCGGCGGATATGGGACGTGACGAAATCGGCGCATTCCTCGAAGGGCTTCTCCTCGGCGCATTCTCGTTCGATCGCTATAAAACCGAAAAAACGGCGAAACCCTGCCGTGTCAGCGTCGATCCGCAGTTCGCCGACCTCGTCGCCGAAAAGAACGCGCTCTGCGCCGCAGTGAATCAGTCGCGCGATTGGGCGCATGAACCTGCGTCGGTCATCAACCCTGTGACCCTTGCTGAACGGGCGGTCGCGCTCGCGAAAGACTATGACCTTGAGATCAAGGTCATGACTGACGACGAACTCCGCGCGATGGGCGCGAACGCGATTACCGCCGTCGGACAGGGCAGCAAAACCCCCTCCCGCCTGATTACCCTCTCCTACAAGGGGACGCGTCCGGGCAAACCGGTCGTCCTCGTCGGAAAGGCGATTACCTTTGACGCGGGCGGCTACTCGATTAAACCGACCGAATCAATGGTCGGGATGAAATACGATAAATCCGGCGCAATGACCGTCCTCGCGACTCTCCGCGCCGCCGCCGAACTGAAACTCGCTCAGCCGCTCGTCGGCGTCATCTGCGCCGCGGAAAACATGCTCAGCGAAAATTCCTATCGTCCGGACGATATTCTGACGTCGCTTTCGGGCAAGACGATCGAAGTCATCTCAACCGACGCCGAAGGTCGGCTCGTTCTGGCGGATGGTTTAACCTATGCGCAGCGAAACTTCGAGCCCCGCGCCATGATCGACTTGGCGACCCTGACCGGCGGCGTCATGATCGCCCTCGGACGCGTCCGCGCCGGGCTGCTCTCCAATAACGACGAACTCGCGAAAGAACTTTTTGACGCCGGTGAACGAACCGACGAACGTCTCTGGCGGCTTCCGCTGGACGAAGACTATAAGGAACTCATTAAGGGCAAAGACGCCGATATTAAAAACTCCGCCGGTCGCGGAGGCGGCGCGTCAACAATCGTCGGCGGGATATTCCTGAAGGAATTTGTCGAGGACGCCGTTCCCTGGGCTCATCTCGATATCGCGGCAGTCGCCGATACCGACGAAGCAACGCCGATCTGCGCCAAGGGCGGAACGGGCTTCGGCGTCCGCCTCCTCGTTGATTACCTGGCTTCGCTCGGGTAATCGGACTTTCGATGATGCCGGCTTCCCATTCACGCCTAAAATAAGCGGAACGGGAAGCCGAGTCTTTATTCCCGATCATGACGGAACTCAAGACATCCCAAAGCTTCCGGACTGCGCGGCGGATAACGCTCGCGCTCGGGAGCTTTTCCGCGTTTCTCGCCATCCTCCCCGCTAACCTTTACCACCGCATAGGCAATTCGCTCGCCGCGGACGGGCAGCTCGAGCTGCTGACCGAAGCGCTGATCCGGGCGCTCCGCCTTGGGTTCGGGTTCATCGCGATCGTCTTCTTCGCGCTGACGATTTTCGCTTTCTTTGATTCAGGACACGCAGAAAGCGCGTTCCGGTCATGGCTCGGCGCCATTCGCGCCTTTCCGGAAAACCTCCGTTCGGATCGCCGCGCTCTGCTCCGGTCAGCCCGCGCTGCATTAAAAATCGCCAATCCGTCGACCCGCCTCTGGTTCATACTGATCTGCCTCTTTGGCTTCGTGCTTCGCGCCGCGCTCCTGAACCGCCCGATAACGCATGACGAAGCTTATACCGTGGTCACCTGGTCGTCGGGGTCGCTCCGCTACGCCGTCAGCAATTATCATCTCCCGAATAATCATATCTTCCATACCGTCGCCGTCTGGCTCATCTATCATCTCCTCGGAAATACGCCAACGCTGATTCGGATACCCGCGTTCCTCGCGGGATTCGCGCTGATTCCCGCGGTTTTTTATCTCGGGAGACGACGTTCCGGCGACGCAGCCGCGCTCCTTGGCGCCTTCCTGACCGCGGTCAGCTCGTTCCTCATCGATTACGCTTCCCTCGCGCGCGGATACAGCTTCTTTGCCCTCTGCGCCGTCCTTTTTTTCCTCCTCGGCGATCCGCTCCTTCATCGGCGGAATCGTGCGCTTGAAATATGGCTTCCGATTCTCGCCGCGCTGAGTTTTTGGACCGTCCCGATGACGCTCTATCCCTTCGGCGCATGGTGCGTCGCATTCGCAGTTCAAGCGCTCTTCTTCGCTTCGCCGGACGCGCCGGTTAAAACGCGCATTCTTCGGCTCGCGCCGCTCCTCCGCGTCGGCGCTGCGGCGATTTTCTGGACGCTCCTGTTCTATGCGCCGCTGCTGCTTGAATCAGGGACTGCGCCGCTGTTCGATAACGTCTTCGTGCGCCCGCTTCCACCGGATGATTTTCCGCCCACGATGATTTCGCGGCTGATCGACTTTTGGAACGTTTGGCGCGAGGGTCTCGGCACGAATCTCGCCGCACTGCTCCTTGCCGCCGCCGTATTCTCCATGGGGTTCGCGCTTTTCAGCCATCGGTTCCCGCCGATCGCCGCCTGCCTGCTCTGGGTCGTTCCGCTCGTCCTGATCCGCCGCCCAAATCTTTGGACAAGAACGCTAATCTTCTTATTTCCGTTCATCTACCTCGCCGCCAGCGATGGTCTCGTTCGCCTCTTTACGTTGATATGCGCGTTGTTTCCCGCCCGCTTCCGGCGCAGCCTGACGATCGCGGCAATCACGTTGGCAGCCATTAGCGCGGTACTTCTATCAGCCGCCGCGGTTCAGCGAACCCGGTCGATCGCCGCGTTGAAAAGTCCGCACGAGCGCGCAGTCCGGACAATCCTGACCGATCCTGCGCCCAGCGATGGGATTTATTTCGCCGTTGCGCCGGAAGACGACGCCGCGCTCTGGTACTACGCAGATCGCTATAAACTTCCGAAACGGCTATTCGATCGGAATCGACCGTTTTCGGTCGTCTACGTTTACGTCAACTCGGAGAACGCCGGATTTGAAGAGCCGCGAACCGTCGAAGAACTCATCGAACGCTACGGTCCCGGCGGGTCATTCCTCGATTGGACCACGCGCGAAACGATCTGGGCTGAACCGCCGACCGCCGAGCTGATCCGCTTTGGCGCGAACGACCGCGTCATCCGCGAAACGTTTCAGAAATAATGAAAACGCAGAGAACCAAATCCGCATCCTCACTATAAAACCAGAAAAATAAAACGAGGGATTGAATCATGGCGGCTCAGAATAGAGCAAGCCGTAAATGATCCAATCCCTCGAAACGTTCGCTTTAGCGCTTAGCGGTTTCCGCGATTCCGATTATTTCCCTTATCGCGGTTATAGCCGCCGCGGTTTCCACTGAACGGTCGATCCTCGCCGCCCGTCCGCTCTTTTCGTCCGCCGTCAAAATTCCGCTTGGAGCGGGATTCCCCACCCCAACCCGGACGGTCGCTCCGTTCGAATGATTTCCGATCTGAGCGTTCTTCCGAACGATAGAACTTTCCTTGAGACAGATTCGGTTTTCGATCTGAGCGTTCTCCTGAACGATAGGGCTTTCCTTGAGACGGATTCGATTTTCGATCTGGGCGTTCTCCTAAACGATAAGGGTTTCCCTCTGACTGAACCGGTTTTCCCTCGGATCGTTCTTCCGACCAGCTCGATTTCCGCGCTGAACGCTCGTCCTGACGATAAGGTTTTCCCTCCGTTCGGTACGGTTTTCGTTCAGGGCGGTTCTCCCCAAATCGGCGCATCGGGCTTTCGCCCTGTTCGTTTCGCCGTCCGCCTCCGAACGCACCGCGGTCTTCCCGGTCATTGAACGAATCACGCCGTGAATTTCCGCTATCATCCTCACGCCAGAAACGATCGTTGCGTTCGAACGATTTTCGTTCCGGACGTTCGCCCTGTCCATAGGGTTTTCCCTCCGGACGGTACGGCTTTTGAGCGGGACGATCCGGGCGTCCGCTGGAGCGGAAGGGCTTTGCCTCAGAACGATACGGTTTTTCCGCGGATGGCGACGCGCCGAAATTTGACCGCCGCGCCGCCGGTCGGCTGACCGAGCCACCCGCTTTCGGCAGGGAGACCGACTTTCCAGCCGCCAAATCTTTCAGCTCACGGACTTCCGACGTCTTTAAATACGCCCATTCGCGCGATTGAAGCTGCCCTAATTGCAGCGTTCCAATCCGAACGCGGATCAGCTTCACAACCGGCAGTCCGATCGTTCGGCAGATTTCACGAATTTCACGCTTTCGCCCTTCGCGAAGCGTTACCCGGAGCCAGGCGCCTTCGCCCTGCTGACGGATGACCGCGACTTTCGCCGGCGCCGTCCGTTCGCCGTTTTCTAAAACGACCCCGCGTTTCCAGGCTTCCAGCTGCCGATCGTCCGGTCGTTTCGCGACTAAAACTTTATATTCCTTTTCCTGCTCGAAGCGCGGATGGGTCAGTTTATTCGCCAGATCCCCGTCGTTCGTCATCAGGACGAGACCTTCCGATTCAAAATCGAGCCGACCAACGACAAAAAGCGATTCCGAATTCGGAACGAGACCGTAAACGGTCTGGCGGGCGTCGTTTTCAACCCGGTCGCAGAGGACAAAACGCGGTTTATTAACCGCAATATAAACCTTTTCAGGTTCCTGGTAATTGAGCAGGATACCGTCAACACGGATCTGGTCTTTTTCGGGATCTGTCTTCGTCCCTAAAACCGCTAATTCGCCGTTAACCGTTACGCGCTGCGCCTCGATAAATTCTTCGCATTCGCGCCTTGAGCCAAAACCGGCTCGAGATAATACCTTTTGTAATCTTTCTTCCATACAACACTTTCAACGTACTGATAATAAATCGACTTTCACAAGCCGTTGCCCCGCGATCGGTTCACGAACGATAAGCTTGATTATTGTACTTTATCATGCCCCGCTTTGCGCCGCCCCCGCGTCCGTTCCATGAAAAGAGGTTAAAAAACGAGACTCCCTCTCCATTCCTGCGAAAGCAAGCCTCATCATCACCGTTCACGAACCTCAACGGATTAAATCATGCGTTTAAGTTGATCCTTAAGGAATTTCTCATGCGGCATCGCGAAATTCCCCGTCACCGTTTCCCCGCGCCGAACCGTTCCGGCAACAACCGCGCCTAAACTGATCCGCGCGCCATCGCCAACGCGAACCTCCGATGAAACGGTCGCGTTCGGTCCAATCCAGACGTCCGCCCCAATTCGCGCCGATCCGCCGATGACCGCACCCGCCGCGATCAGCGTCCGCTCCCCGATCGAAACCCCATGCGCAACGTGTGCCAAACTCTCGATCTTTGTCTGAGCGCCGATCCGTGTCTCGTCCCAGGGGAAAAGCGAGCGGGACACGTTACAGTTGTATTGAATTTCGACGTTTTCGCCAATCGTGAGCCAACCCGCGTGCGTCACCGGTAATATCCCATTCTGCAACCGCATAAATTCAAGCCCCGTCCCGCCGAGAACCGTGCCGCTCCGGATAATCGATCCTGCGCCAATTCGAGTATTTTCCTTTATCGAAACGAACGCCTCAATTTCGACGTTTTCGCCGATCTCGATATTTCGCGCCCCGATCTCCGCCAAGGGTGAAACGCGCGCAGACGGCGAAATACGGGTCGCGAAACCTGAGCGCAGGTACTCTGCTTCCCGTTCGAGGACGAGACGATTATGCAGCTCGAAAAAATCACGCCGCAAGTCCGGAACCACGACGACGCCGCGATCCATATCGCGCAGCAGTTCCGACTCCGCGAGCGTTTCAGGAATCATCAGCGCGTGAACGTCGGGATTCAACAATGCCGTTTTCAAAAATTTTTCACCACCAGCGAACGTCAGAATCGGGCATCCCGCCGATGCGCCGCATAAACCCAAAGACGTAAATTCACCGTCCCGAAGGACCGTCCAGCCCGCTTTCGTTACATCGCTTATTCGCATAATTCCTCGATCCAACCCCATTCAAACCCAGATTTTCGCGCTTCGGCGGTGATCCTGCGGAGAAAAGCCATCGCGCCCTCTTCCGCCGACGGATTAACCTGCGCCCCGAGACGCTGAAAATCGCCATGAACCGCGCGCGAATCTTCGTAGCGCGTCATCGACTCCGTATTGAGAAAGAGATGAATCGGATGAAAATTAAAAACTTTCAATCCGTCCGCATCCAGCCAGAGATGATCCTCCGGTGAAATTTTTTTCGTCTCATAGCAATACGCGTCGTCTTCATAGAAATAGGGAACGCGCGTCAACCCGCTGAAATGACGAAACGGACGCAGCGTCAACCCAGATGAAAACGGGATAAATAAATTTGAATCGCCGATAAGCCCCCGTGCCGCGAATTCGTTCAGAATACAAGTCGCGTCAACGAGCCCATGCGAACGCCCTATCTTCGCTTCCGGAACGAGCTTTATCAATGCGTCAATCGTTTCGCGATAGTCGCCGCGGTCCGGTTTCGCGTTCAGGAGCGGATAAAAATTCGGATGAATCCCGAGCCGGATCCGCGGATTCGCCCGCATTCGAGCCAATAACTTCGTATCATGCGTCAGAAAAATCGTGACCGGAAGACATTCCGCTTCGAAAAAATCGAGCGTAAAACTCAAAATATCGTCCGACGCCCAGTCGGTGTCCATCGTCAAATAAGCGCGCCGCTTCATGAACTCAGCGCCTCCGCTGGAATAAAAACCTCGTCAAGTCCGCGCAAAATGACGCCCTCGCGGTAGGGGAAATGCGGTTCGATTGTCTCGCCGAGCAGGTGTTTCCGAATCAGGATGTCCGGTTCGTTATACCCGACCATCGCGCGGAACGAGGATGTCCCCGAATACCGCGGGTTAATTTCGAAAACGTTCGCTTTTCCGTCGACGAAACGCAGCTGAATGTTGATCGCCGAGCGCGTCCCGAGCGCCAGCGCAATTTCTTCGCACTGCGCCGTGACGTCGTCGTAACGCCCGATCGCTCCCTGCGTGATCCCATTGCTGATCACTAAAAGTTCATCGCGGAAACGGCTCTTAATTTTCATCCGGCAGCTCAACGCCGAGAGGATATTTTTCCTGACCGCAATCGAATTAATCAAATTGCCGTCCATGTCGCAGAGCACGCCCACGGTGTATTCACATTCCGCATTGCCGACGTACTGTTGAACGATAAACTCCGAGTAAATGCGCAGCATCCACTCCCCAAACAGCCGCAGCTCGTCCGCGTCCTGTGCCAAAAACGTATTCGCCGACCCGCCGCCGCCAATCGACGGTTTTAGAACCGCCGGAAACCACGGGACACGCGCTAAATCTTCGCTCGAACGAATGGTCACCGTATGCGGATATGCGAAACCATGTGCGTCTAAAAACGCCATCGTCTTTGACTTGTCCATGCAGGTTTCGATCACGCGAGCCGGGTTCATCGGCAGGAAGATCCCTTCCGCGCGGATCGCGTCCTGAACCGCGCTGACCCGTTTCAGCTCCGGTTCCGACCCCGTGAACAGGGCGTCTACCCGGAACGCACGGCAGGCATGAAGCAGCGCATCAAGATAATCCGGAGCGGACGCGGGCGGTAAGATAACGCGTTCATCCGTTAAAAAAAGCCCTTTCGAAAGCGGCGTCATATCTGCGCCGATAATTCGATAATTCGTCTCTGCGGCACGGAGCGCTTTGACCAGCTGCTCGCCGTTCCCGCCGCCGCCGACGCCCGTCACCAATACGCGTATTTCCTCTCGGTTCATATCCTTTTCCTTCGCCTGATTTCATCGACGCATTCCGGAACCCGTCCGCAATATGCAAGCCCAAACCGATTCATGCACATCCGGCTTGAGCGGAAAAACCCTGTCAATGCCCAACGTCAACCGCTGAATCGTGACCTGTCCCGATTCCGTGTCAAACTCCGCCCAGCTCGGCGCGCAGCCCACATCGCGCGGCAGTCCGACCGATCCGACGTTAACCACGGTCGTGTGCTCGTTAACCCGTATCCATGGACGATGCGTCTGACCCATAAAAAGAAAGTCCGTATCTTCCCGCGAAAAAGCCGCCGCCGGACTCTCCTCCGTTCCATAGCCAAAAAGCGGATCCTGCGGCGTTCCATGAACGAACCAGCACCTCCGCCCATCGATCGTTCGTCGTACCGACGGGGATCGCGCCAGAATTTCCACCCGCTCCTCCGCGGTCAGTTCGTCCCGAACACGAGTCAGCCGGTAAACCGCGTCCTTCGTTCCGTCGATCGGCGCAGCGCCCGCCGCCATCGCGTCATGATTCCCCATCAGCATGAGGCTGCTAAGCGAGGCGATCCGCGTCAACGCCGCGCGCCAGTCGGGGAAATACCCAACTGCGTCGCCTAAAAAGACATATTGATCAAAACCGCGCGTTTCCCAAACGTCCAAACAAGCATTCAGGTAGGCAGTATTGCCATGGACGTCGGAGAAAACGCAAACTTTCACCGCACCCGCCGTTTACAGATGGACCTTCGCTTTGTACCAGTCGAGCGTCTCTTTCAGCCCGCGGTCGAAATCAACTTCCGGCTCAAATCCAATCAGCCGCTTCGCCAACGCTGCGGACGCGCATAAGCGCTGGACATCCGCCGGACGCGCAGGGCGAAACTCAATCTCGCCGTCATAGCCAAAATACGCCGCGATGCGCTCGACGAGGCGCTTCATGGAAATTTCCTTGCCCGACCCGAGATTGATAATCTGACCTCGCGTTGCCTCGCTCTCGTATGCCATCGCGAACGCGCGCGCCGTGTCCTTGACGAAAATAAAATCGCGCGTCTGTTCGCCCGTGCCCTCGATGATGGGTTTTTCCCCGGAGAGAATGCGCCGCGCCGTCAGCGGGATAATCGCCGCCAACGCCTGATCATTTTGCCTCGGTCCGTAGTTATTGAACGGACGGACGATCGCGACGTCCAAGCCGTAGACCTTATGAAACGACTGAATCATCAAGTCCGCCGCCGCCTTTCCCGCGGCGTAAGGCGTCGTCGGTTCGAGCGGATGCGCCTCATCCATGGGTGAATAGCGCGCCGTCCCGTAAGCTTCCGACGACGACGAATGAATGAGCGTCTGAAATGCGCCCTCGACCTGAAGCCGGAGAAGCGTTTCCGCGATGTCGACGTTGACCTGATACGCGGTATACGGATTGAAAAATGAATAGTTGAGCGCGATCGTCGCTAAATTAAAAACGACTTCGATCCCTTCGTTTCGAATAATCGCCTGCATCGTACCCAAATCGCGCGCATCATCGCGATAAACTTTAAAGTTGGAATAGTTTGCGGCGGCGTGTGCATGATTCTCGACTTTACCTAAAAAATAATTATCGATAATCACGACCTTACCCGCGCCCCGCTCGAGAAGCGTATCCGCTAAATGCGATCCGATAAAACCGGCGCCGCCGGTTATCAAAATATTCTTTCCCTTGATTTCAGCCATTACGCAGCCGCCTTGATAATTTCTGCTAAAACGATGTCCTGCTCCTCTTCCGTCATTCCCACGTACAGCGGGATCGCGATCGAAAGCTGGTCACAGGCATACGCCCCCGGTAAATCCTCGGGCTCATACCCGTATTTATCCCGATACACGCCGAGCATGTGCGTCGCGTGCGTTCCCTGACGCGTCGCGATACCGTTCAGCTCCAGCCGATCCATGACGCGGTTCCGAAATGCGTTTCCGTCCGCGACCGTCTCCAATCCCAGCGCCGCCAAATCCACCATGCAGCAATACGTCTGATATACGTGCGTATACCCAGCGGGAACGCTCGGCGGCGTCAGCCATGGAACGCGCTCCGGCAGGATTCGATCATATCGCGCCGCCAACTTCATGCGTTCCGCCGTGATAAACTCAATCTTCTCCATCTGTGCCACGCCGACCGCAGCCTGAATATCGGTCATGCGGTAGTTGTAGCCGATTTCATTGAACTCAGGCAGTAAGTACCCCTTCGCCAGGTGGCGCTGAGTTTCAGAAAGTGACGCAGCATGGGATCGGATCTGGCGCAAATGCTCCGCCATGGATTGCGAATCCGTCAAAATCATGCCGCCCTCGCCGGTCGTAATCGACTTCCGCGGGTGAAAACTGAGCGCGGAGGGATTCCCAAAACCGCCCTCGTGAATTTCGCCGATCTTCGCCCCAAAAGCGCACGCGCTATCCTCAACAACACGCATGCCGTAATCACGCGCGATCCGATTGATCTCGGGAATATCGGCGCAAAGTCCAAAGAGATTGACCGGTACGATCCCCGCCAACCGATTTCCGGTCCGAATGTTTCGGAAAACCTTCTCTTCCTTCAAGTAGTTCGCCGCTAAGAATTTCACTAAGAACGGGATCGAGAGATTAAACGTCGCCGGGTCGACGTCGACGAGAACGGATGTCGCGCCGGTATACTCGACCGCATTCGGGGTCGCTACGAACGTAAAGGACGGAACGATGACGTCGTCTCCCGGACCGAACCCCATTTCCCGCATCAGCAGATGCAGCGCTGTCGTCGCGCTCGTCGTCGCGATCCCGTAAGCAACGCCCTCATGCGCCGCAACCAGTTTCTCAAATTCAGCGACACGCGATCCCTGCGCGACCCAGCCGCTTTTCAGCGTTTCGGCGACGAGTTCCGCTTCGCGTGAATCGAAAAACGGCTTCATAATCGGAATCTGACGCATATTTATCCCTTCCGTCCGCTCGCGTCTAATTTTTGCCGTGCGCGGTCTAAAATCCTGGCGATTTTGATCCCCTGCGCGCCGTCCGCGATGGACGGATGACCTGATTCAACGCAGTCTGCAAAATGCTCAATGCTGTTGCGGAGCGCATCCTGCGGAGCGATATACGGAATCGTAATATCGCCCGTCCGCGCCTTATACTCGTATGCGCCGTATTCTTCGCCGGTTTCGACGATCCCCTGATCGTAAATCGTCAGCTTATCAACCGTCTTCATATCGTCGAAAATAACCATCTTCTTCTCGCAGCCGATCATCATGCGCCGTTCCTTGATCGGAGAGATCCAGCTCGATTTGATATGCGCCAGGAACGTCGGATAGCGGAGCGTCAGGTACGTCAGTGTCTCCTGCTTCCCGTAGTGCGCCTCGCCGATCGCCTCGACATGATCCGGATATTCGCCGTCAGAGAGATAATCGATCACGGCTAAATCATGAACCGCTAAATCGAGCATGGCGTTCACATCTTTCCGAATCGGACCCAAATTCATCCGGGACACGTCCACGTAGATAAGCTTCCCTAACTCGCCGGAATCCAGCATCTCTTTAATACGCCGGATAATCGGATGAAACAGCATCAGGTGATCGATATGCAGGATGCGCCCCGTTTTCAAAGCCAGCTCTGACAGAATTTCCGCTTTTTCCGCTGATTCCGCGACCGGTTTCTCAATGAATAAATGTTTTCCATGATTCAGAACCGCCCGTGCGACTTCAAACGATGGTTCGGTCTGAATCGCCAGCGAAACCGCGTCAATCGACGGATCGTTCAGAATGGATTCAATATCTGTTCCAATCACGGGAACGGACGGATAAGCTTTCCGCGCCGCGTCGACGCGCTCCGTCCGCATATCGACAATCGCGCGCAAATCCGTCTTTTTGGACGCAGCAATGTTGCGAACCACATTCGTTCCCCAATACCCGTAACCAACATGCGCTATCTTCAACATCTTTTTTTCACTCTCCGCTTTTCAGGTCTTCAACAAAATCAACAATAAATGGCGGGCGGCGGCGCGATGCATCGAGCGTCCGCCAGAGATATTCGGCAATGATCCCGAGGGAAATATTCGTTAACCCGAATCCAATCATCAGAATCGACAACAGAGATGTCCAGCCGAGCGTCACTTCAGCGATCCCGCTGACCTTGACGACGATGACATATAAAGCCATCAAACCGCCGATCAAGGCGAATAAAAAGCCCAGGACAGAAACCATCCGAATCGGGAAATACGAGAAAGCGACGAACGAATCAATCATCAACTTCAGCTTTTTCCCGAAGCTCCATTTCGAAACCCCGCGCTTCCGCTCTGCATAGTCAACGTTTACGACAGCCTGCCGAAACCCGAGGCTAATGCATTGCAAAACGACGCTTGAATTTGCTTCAGGATTTTGAATGAGCTGTTCCTTGACTTTCCGGTTGAAAAAGATCGTGTTAACACCCTTTTCGGGATAACCCGGGATCGCGTACCGCCGAATCAGGCTCGAATACATTCGGGAAAACGTTTCTTCGGACGCAGAAACCTGAACCGAATTCTTCTGAACGCAAACGAGGTCAAAGCCCGCCTGAATTTTCTCGTACCCAAGGCGGATAATTTCGAGCGGTTCCTGTAAATCCGCGCCCAGCCAGACACAGTTCGGCGCTTGCGCGGCGGCAAAACCCGCGCGGACGGCTGCATGGGAGCCGAAATTCCGCGATAGTTTAACAACCTGAGCCGTAAAATGACGGAACTGCATGGAGCGCAGAACCGCGACCGAGCCGTCCGTCGAGCCGTCGTCAACGAAAACGACCTCGATCGGAACTTCCATCGTCGGAGCGAACGTCTCTAACGCCGTAATAAGGTCGGGAAGATTCTCCTCCTCGTTGAGGAAGGGTATGATGACCGATATTTCCGGATTCGTCATTGTAAAGACCGGTTCCTTTTCAAAGTAATTTCCTAACGATAAAACAATGTTTTACCGTCTGCATTTTATCATAACCCCCGGACATATTCCCAAGCTTCGGGCTCACCCTGTTTCATGAAGCATAAATCATTCAGGACCATCAAGCGCCGCGTCCAAACGTTGCGATTCTCATTCCTTACATTCATTCCAAAATCCGCCCCAGCCATAATCAGCGAATACTCTTTTCGTTCGGTAACTTTCATCCGGCACAAATCACGGAGAAAATCACTTCGGCAGCTTCTCTCATGACACAGCCCAATTCCAGCCAACAAAAAGGGGGGAAACCCAACTTAGCCTGAAAAATTGACATCGGAGTTCACAGCTTATCAAGTACAATATCCAAAACCGCGCCATGGATCGGCAACGACGAAAGGAGAAACGATGCACGAGAAGATTACTTCCGCTCAAAATCCAAAAATCCAACGCATTCGCAGGCTTATCACGCAAAAAAAAGCCCGTGATGAAGAAGCTGTCTTCGTCATCGAAGGCGTCCGCGTCGTCGAGGAAGCATTCCGCCAGAACGCACTCATCGAGTCCGTTTTCTACGCGGAACCCGTCAGCGCCCGCACCGCCGAGATTCTCGTCCAGGCAGAAAAAAACAGCGTACCGGTCTATGAAACGAGCGGCGGCTTGATCGACGCCATAACTGACACGCGCAACGCGCAGCCGCTCCTTTCCGTCGTCCGGAAGCGCGACCTGCCGCTGCCTAATGAACTGACCTTTCTCCTCGTCTTGGACGCGATTCACGATCCGGGCAACCTTGGAACGATCATCCGCACCGCCGCAGCGGTCGGCGTCGATTGCGTTCTCCTTGCACCTAACTGCACCGATCCGAGCGCGCCGAAAGTGCTTCGTTCCACCATGGGCGCGCAATTCTCCCTTCCGGTCTACGAACTGAACTGGGACGAACTCCGAACCTTTTTCGCGAACCGTCCGGAAATAACCGTCTATGCATCCGCGCTCGACAGCGAGGCGGAAAACTTCTGGGATGCTGACTTGACCGGTCCGATCGCGCTGATTATCGGATCTGAAGCCGACGGAATCGGCGCAGACGCCGCCGCGCTCGCGCAGAAAAACCTCTACATCCCCATGACCAACCGCGTTGAATCCATGAATGCCGCCATCGCCAGCGCGATCTTAACCTACGAAGTTCGCCGTCAGCGAACCCTTTAAATCAGGAAGGACAACGCATGGCTCAAACTCATCACTGCTCCGCGCCGGAATCGCTCGGCGAAAAAATCTCGAAAACCGACTGGCTCGATCTCGCGCTCGTCGCGTCTATCGACGGGACTGCCCATCTCGACGCACCGTCCTACGCAGTCTGGACACATCTTTCAAGGTCCGCAGCCCGCTCCAACCTTCGCTGTGAAATCGTGCTGATCGGGCGGAATTTATCTGAACAGGCATCAAAACTGACCGCCGTTGGCGCAGATCGGTTCTTCGTTTACGACGCTGATACGCTCGAAGCGTCAGCGGCTGCGCTCGAAGCGTTCTGCGTTGACTATAAACCCACCGTTTTGGCGTTCCCATCCGATCTTCGGGAACTCGCGGAAGCGCTCGCCGCGCGGATTCATCGCGTCACCGCCGCTTTGCATGATGGTTCGTTTGAGCTGAACCGAGCCAAAGATTTATGCCTGCCGGAGGATGCATCGGAGCGCGAACGGGTCACATCAACCCGTCCCCAACTCGTCGTCTGCAAACCGGATCTGACACCCGTCGCTTTAGAAACTGAACAGGCGCCGCTGCCCGAATTGTTTATTTGTTACCCGTGAGCTGCCGATAACCGGTTCGATCCGCTCTTTTTGGATTAAAAGACCGGCGAATCAAATCAGATTTAGATAGAACGAATGACCCGAGTTTTTGGACATTCGTCCCTGTTTGGTTGCCTTAAAACGCCTTAAACCACTATAATTTTATTAAGATTATTGAAGATTATCCCCTTCAAAACGGTTGACGATCCAGACAAAAAGGAGGAAGACGGCATGAAAAAAGCAATTCTCATTTCAACGATCATTTTGATCCTGATCCCCGTCGGGCTGGTCATGGCTGACCACCAACCCGCGAAGACCGACGGACGGGTTATCCCGATTTCCCCAGCGGACATGTCAGCCGATTTTATCCAAATTCTCCTCGAAGGAGTTACACGGAACTGGTTACCGATGCCGTTTGGCGGTACCTACTATTATCGTGATCATTTCACGGTAGAGAAAAACGTCCGCGATAACGAATTGAAACTCTTTCGTCTTTTCGACCCCGAAGTTTCAGCGCAGGTTCTCTACGCAGAAATCACGCTCGAACGCTCGGGAGAAGACACGAACCCAGCTGAAAGCGCCTGCGGGTTCGTTTTCCGTGACAACAACGAGCAACGGATCAGCGAACCGGACAACTTTCTCGTAACACAAATCGCAATGGATGGGAAAGATTCGTTTTGGGGGCTGAATTACGGTACGCTCGTAAATTACAGCCGAGAGGAATTTACTGAACCAAATCCAACAAATCAGAAACATAAGCTTGCGATTTTCGCCAACGGAATGAACGTTGTTGTCTTGATAGATGGGGTCGAAATCCGAAATTTACTGGACGTTCCGGTCACGTCGGTCGGACAGATTTTTTATGCGATTAAATCTGAAAGCGCCTCTGGTTACGGGACGCGCTGTACCTTTGAAAACGTCTATCTCTTTGTCCCCGACACGCAGTCAATTTCAATCGTCAACCCGATCCATGAGGCTGAGTCGGTTCCGGGACCAGCTCCAATTGTCTCAATTCCGCCGGAACTTATTCTCCCAACGGCGACCCATGAAGCGGATAACGGACCGTTCCCTGAACCGCCGTTCGGTCCGTTGACCACCCCCATCTTTTATGAAACGCCCGACGACGAAGAAGGCGCGCACAATGTTGGAATGCCGACCGGCGATCCGTCCATTCCCAACCTCGGCATCAACGTTGATAATCTGGTCAGCGTAACGATCGAGCCTGTATCTCCGATTGATTCCGATCAGATCGACGAAATCCTGAACCCGCCGACGGAAACGCCATTTCCGACCCAGGTACCGATTTATACGGAAGTCCCCACGTTTGAATCCATCTACTATCCGCCGTATAACCGCGAACTCGAAAGCCGAAAGTGCAATGAAAACACGGAAAAAGCGTTAGAGTGGGCGGTTGGAGAAAAAGCGCTCTACTGCAAGACAGCTTTTCCAGAAGGAACGTGGCAATACGACTATTGCCAAAATGTCGAAAAATTCCTCGAGGACTGCGACAACGGGCACCTTCCATGGGATTTCCACAAATTCTGCCTTGAATTTGAACTGAACGCAAAAAAGGAAGGATACTCAACCGACACGGAAGAATGCCGGAAGCAGGTAGGACCGGACTGGGAATGGGATTGTTACGCGATCAATCAGGGATATGCCGCCTGTTCCTGGGATGAATCATATTTTCAGTCCACCTGCCGTCAGGTTCTCCTCAACCGGGAAAAGTATCAAAACAGCCCGGACCCCGCGTTCCAGAAACTCTACGATCTTTGCCATGGCTGCGAAAGATTTCTCAACGCGGACGAGTGCAACAATCCCTATTGGGAAAAACCACAGGACTGCTTTGATGTCCACATGCGCTGCGGCGATAATATTGACTACGTTCTCTGCAACAATTTAGATCAGCTGGATTCATTAGGTTATGACCCGAGCCGCCTTCAGGGAATGTTCGAGTTCTGCAAGAGATGGGGGTTAATCGCGCCGGGCAGCCAGACAACCATGATGGGACCCGGTGGAACGCCCATTTCTCCGGATGGATCAAAGAGTCTCCCGCCGGGGCTGGAGCTGCTCTTGCAGCCGACGTATGTGCCGACGCAGCCGACGGTCGTGATATATCCGACGCCCGTTCCATGGAACCCGCCTGAACCAACGCCGGAGTCTTGGACTCCGCCGCAGCAGACTTTCGAGCCATGGAACCCGGACACGATTTACAATCCGGGTGTCATCGACAACGTCGTCATCCCGGGCTTCCTTTTTCCATCGCCGACACCGGTAATCAGATAGGCGCTGTCAGTCCGTTTTCATCCATGAATCAGCCTCGCGCAATGCGGGGCTGTTTTCCGTCTCCTTAACGGAGATTTTTTTCATAAGTTTCAGTTCGTCACTTCGGGTCAGGCATATTTACTGAATAACAGCTTCGTAAACGACCGCTTCACGGCAACGGACATTCCCATACAAAGACTGATTTCATTTTCGTTTGAAATCCAACGAAACGATTTAGTTAGTTAGGTATAATCAAGCCAGTTAAAAAACAGGACAACCGCAACCGGCAAAAACCGAGCAAGTCCTGAACCCAAAAGAGGAAAAGACATGAACACGTTTTTTAACCTGAACGAAAAAGTTTACGACGTAACCGAAAAATATCCGCAGGTTCTCGATCTCCTGATTTTAAAGGGATTCGAAAACCTGCGCAACGCCGCCATGCGCAAGACGCTCGGGCGGACAATTACGGTCGAACAAGCGCTCAAAATGAAGAAAATCGATCTGGATCTCTTCGACGAAGAAGTCGAATCCATCCTCGGAAAGCGAAAGCTCCAACTTTCCGACGGACTGACTCAGGCTCAGTATCAAAGCGAAACGGCTCAGTTCTCTATCGAAGGCGTCTTGCCCTGTCCCGTAAAGCTCCAGCTGTTAGAAAAGCTCGAAACGTTTATCGGGGAAGAAAACCTCGAAGTCAACCTGGATCTTCAATCCGCCAGTCTTGGGCTCGACCATATCATCGACAAAGTCCGTGAGGCAAAGAGCGAGGACGATCTTGCCGATATTTATATGTCGGTCGGATTTAACCTGTTCTTCGATAAAGACCTGATCGGGCGCTGGATGGACCAAGGCGTCTTTAAAGATCAATCCGGTTGGGAACGCCTTAACCCCGATTTTGAAAATGCACATCTCAACCTCCGCGACCCGCGCGGGCAATATTCGATTATCGGCGTTGTTCCCGCGGTCATCGTCGTCAATACGAACCTGCTCGGCGATCGCCCCATGCCGAAAAGCTGGGCGGATCTCCTGAAACCGGAATTCAGGAATTCCATCGCGCTGCCGGTCAAAGACCTCGACATGTTCAACGCCGTCATGCTCGGATTCTATAAACTTTTCGGATTTGAAGGCATCCAAAAATTGGGGAAAAACCTGCTGGAGGGAATGCACCCGGCGCAAATGGTCAAAGGCGCAAAGTCACAGCAAGGCGCCGCTCCCGCACTGTCCATCGCCCCGTATTTCTTCGCAACAATGGCGAAAGAAAACGGTCCGCTCCAATACGTCTGGCCGGAAGACGGCGCGATCATCAGCCCAATTTTCCTGATTACGAAAGCGTCGGCTCGCGATCGGATTAAAAAGGCCGTCGAGTTCCTTTATTCCCGCGATGTCGCCGAAACGATTTACGTCGAGGGAAAATTCCCGTCGACGAATCCCAACCTCGATAACCGACTGACCGACATGCAAAAATTCATCTGGGTCGGATGGGACACAATTTATAACGAAGATGTCAGCGAAATTCTGCGCAAGGCAGAAGAAGCTTTCTACGGTTCACCCGTGATTAAACTTGGAGGAAACGCATGAATCTAACCATTTTCTCAGGTCCGCCCTCATCCGGAAAGACGTCGGTCATCCTAAAAACAATCGACTCCTTTCACCGCCGCGGGTTAAAAGTCGGCGTCGTCAAGTTTGATTGCCTGTATACCGACGATGATGCGCTTTACGAAAAAGCCGGAATCCCCGTCCGTAAAGGACTTTCCGGCGGTCTCTGTCCGGATCATTTTTTCGCTTCCAATATCGAAGATGTCGTTAAATGGGGGCTGAAAGAAGGACTCGATCTCCTGATCAGCGAATCCGCCGGGCTCTGCAACCGCTGTTCTCCGTACCTCGCCGACGTGAAAGCTGTCTGTGTCATCGATAACCTTTCCGGAATCAATACGCCGAAGAAAATCGGTCCCATGCTGAAAGCCGCGGATATCGTCGTCATCACCAAAGGCGATATCGTTTCGCAAGCTGAACGTGAGGTTTTCGCATCTCGTGTCAGCGCTGTCAACCCTCGCGCGATAGTCATGCATATCAACGGGCTTTCCGGTCAAGGCGCGCATGAGCTTAGCACACTGCTCTACACGGAAAACGCTCAACTTGAATCCGTCCAAGGCATGAAACTGCGCTTCCCTATGCCGTCAGCGATGTGCTCCTATTGCCTCGGCGAAACCCGAATCGGTGAATCGTATCAGCTCGGGAACTCGAAGAAAATGAATTGGGAATAAAGGACTAGTCATCAGATTATGAAATCACGAACAATTCAACAGATTTTAGAAAAATACCCTTTCGTTCAGGAGTTCTTTGATCAGAACCGCCTGAACGTCAAAGGGCACGAGGAAGAGACTTTCGCAGAATTTCTCGCTGGGTTCAGTGAAGAAGAAATCGAGGACAACGCGATTCGCCGCGATACGCTCGAAGAAGAATTGGCGCTTTATATTAACCAGATCAAAGAATTCCTCGGGATCGAAAACGATGCAGCTGTCCGCTCGCTGACGATTTTAGCGGGACATGATAAAAACCAGACGCCCGAAACGTATGGGCGCATCGACATTTTCCCATCCCAAATTGTCTCGATCGTCGGTCCGACCGGATCCGGGAAAAGCCGGCTTCTCGCCGATATTGAATGGGCGGCGCAGAACGACACCCCGACCGGACGCACGATCCAGATCAACGGAGAAAAGCCTGATCTGAAATGGCGCTATTCATCGAATCATAAACTCGTCGCCCAGCTCTCGCAGAACATGAACTTTATCATGGATCTCAGCGCCGGTGATTTTATCGATATGCATGCCGAAAGCCGCATGGTTGAGAACCGCGCCGAAGTTAAAGCTCGGATTCTCGCGGAGGCGAATCGGCTCGCGGGCGAAGCGTTCAGTGAATCAACGCCGGTAACCGGGCTTAGCGGCGGTCAGTCGCGCGCCCTGATGATCGCGGATACCGCTTTCCTATCCTCATCGCCGATTGTCCTGATTGATGAAATTGAAAACGCCGGGATTGACCGGCGAAAAGCGCTCGAGCTCCTCGTCTCTCAGGATAAAATCGTCCTGATGGCGACCCATGACCCGCTTTTAGCGCTCATGGCGGATCGGCGCATCGTTATCCAAAACGGCGGTATCGCGAATATTCTGGATACCAGCGCGGAAGAAAAAGAACTCCTGAAAGCGCTCGATAAAGTCGACCGCGTCATGCAGGAGGCGCGGCGGAAACTCCGCGCGGGCGGTCGCCTTAGCGCGGAAGACGGAAAGATTCGAGATTAACGTCCTCCCCTAAAGCAGGAGAGTCCGCAGGCAAATCATGGGGCTCGGGGCTCGTCCCCGGAAAGAATAGAGAGGAACCTCTCCACTAAGAATCAAAAAAATCGAGATGGACGGACCCCCGAAAGCGATAAGCGAGGGGGAGACATGACCATCTCGATACTTCACACAAATTCACGCTGCTTTTTTATGCCGAAGGCATTTTGGGTCGGACTCATGGACAGCTCAATCCAAATCCGAACCAGGCAAATTCCGTACCGAAACGGAAAATCCAATCGGTACGGAATTTATTTTAGATCGAGGAGATTAGCCTAAGAACCGGCGCGGTTTCTTCGCCAGCATATCGCCAAGAACAGCCGCTGGATCCTTAACCTTGCTCAGGAAAATCATCGCGGCGATGATATACGGCTTGTAGCTGGCTTCCTTATAGAGCGGGACGCGGTAGCGATCGAAAACCGACGCTTCAACTTCCCCAGCTTTGCAGGAAACGCCCGTGATGTCGGCGGGAAGACAATGCATATACAGCGCCTTTCCGTCCTTCGTCGTCTTCATCAGTTCTTCCGTGCATTCCCAGTCCTTGTGTTCCGCGTTCTGGGCGAGGAGAACTTTCTCGAGCGCCTTGATCCCGTCGGTATCGCCGTCGCCGTACAGGTTCGTCCGCTTTTCCATCGCCGCGAAAGGCGCCCAGCTCTTCGGATACACAATGTCCGCGCCTTCGAACGCTTCCGCCATGGAGTTCGTCTTCTTAAATGAACCGCCGTTCGCCGCCGCGTTCTTCTTCGCGACTTCTTCAACTTCCGGCATGATTTCATAACCCTGCGGATGCGCCAGCGTAACGTCCATGCCGAAGCGCGTCATCAAACCGATGATCCCCTGCGGAACCGAAAGCGGTTTTCCGTAAGACGGGGAGTACGCCCAGGTCATCGCAATTTTCTTGCCCTTGAGCTTATCAATACCGCCGAAGTGATTGATGATATGGAGCGCGTCGGACATCGACTGGGTCGGATGATCAATATCGCACTGGAGGTTGACGAGGGTCGGACGCTGTTCAAGGACGCCTTCTTCGTTCCCTTCCTTGACGTAGCGGCTGACTTCGCGCATGTACGTATTGCCCTTACCGATGTACATATCGTCGCGGATACCGATAATGTCCGCCATGAAGGAAATCATGTTCGCCGTTTCGCGAACCGTTTCGCCATGGGCAACCTGCGATTTGCCTTCGTCGAAATCCTGAACCTCTAACCCAAGCAGGTTGCAGGCGCTGGCAAAGCTAAAGCGGGTTCGCGTCGAATTATCGCGGAAGAGCGAAATCGCCAGACCAGAATCGAAAATGCGTGAGGAGATATTCGCTTCGCGGAGACCGCGGAGGATATCGGCGACGGCGAACGTCGCGCGAACTTCATCGTCGCTCTTTTCCCAGGTCAGAAGAAAATCGTTGTTGTACATTTTCGAGGCATCAAGCCCCTTCAACACATTAATCAATTCTTTCGTGTTTTCCATTATTTTTTTCCTGTTTATTTGGCTTCTTCAACGCCGGATGATTATTTCACCTTACCGCAGTAAACTGACGGGACAGCCGCGTACATCGCCGCAGCGGTAACGAGATGGCTCGTCCAGGTCTTTTCGTTCGGGGCATGCGCCTGATCTTCCGCGCCCGGACCGAATCCGATGCACGGGATTCCATAGCGGCCCATGATCGAAACGCCGTTCGTCGAGAACGTCCACTTATCGATCACCGGTTTCGCGTCGAAGAGATTTTCGTACGCGTTGGCGAGCGTCTGCGTCGCGATATGATCTTCCGGAACGACCCAAGTCGGGAAGTAGCATTCGGTCGGGTAAACAAGATTCGTCCAGGACGGGCGTTCGTACGTGTACATTGAAACGACAGCCTTGGCTTCCTTCACGGACGGGAGATTGCGGATTTCCTGAAGCGCGCTTTCCCAGGTTTCCCCGTCGGTCAACCGGCGATCAAGCGAAATCGTACAGCTGTCCGCGACGGCGCAGCGTGACGGCGACGTAAAGAAGACTTCGGAGATCGTAACCGTACCCTTGCCCAGGAACGGATCATAATGCAGGTTTTCATTCAGAGCACGAATTTCATTGATAATCGGACCCATCTTGTAAATCGCGTTTTCGCCGCGTTCCGGAGCTGAACCATGGCAGCTGATTCCAGGCGTGCGAACCTTGATTTCCATGCGGCCGCGGTGTCCGCGATAAATCCGAAGCGACGTCGGTTCGGTAATGAGGACGAATTCCGGGCGGATCTTATCTTCATTGACAATATACTGCCAGCAAAGACCATCGCAGTCTTCTTCCTGAACAGAGCCGACGACGAGAAGCGTGTAATCATCCTCTAAATGCAAATCTTTGATGATCTTGCCGGCGTAAACCATGGAGACCATTCCGCCTTCCTGATCCGATCCGCCGCGGCCGTAAATTTCATCGCCGATGACCTTCGGTTCGAAAGGACCCGTAACCGTCCAGTTATTAATATCGCCGACGCCAACGTTATCGATATGCGCATCCATCGCGATCAGGTGCTTGCCATGACCAATCCAGCCGAAGATGTTCCCCATCGGGTCAATCTCGACCTTGTCAAAGCCAACTTTTTCCATTTCTTCCTTGATCCGTTGGACCGTCGGACCTTCCTGACAAGATTCGCCAGGAATCGCGATTAAATCACACATAAACTTCGTCATATCTTCCGCGTAGCTTTCGGCCTTCGCGCGGATTGCCTTGAAATCGATAGCCAAAATAACCCTCCTGTTTTGCAACAAAAAAAATGGACAATAGACAGCGTGCCGGATTTTAGTTGTCCGACAACTAACAACTTTATTCTATCCCTTTTCTCAAAGCTGAAAAGGTGATAAATGACCCTATTCTGATGTGATAGAATACGAGAACCTCATCCCTCATTGGTATAATATAGTCATGATTGTTCGCAGTTCGCAGCCACCGCAACCTATCCTTGCAATTACGCCATCATCGCTGGATTTCGGTCTGGTCAGCGTCAACGGAGAGCCAAGCGAGGGACATGGCGTCGCAAAACTGACGATTCGAAACGACGGAGAGCGAACGCTCGTCGGGCGAATCGCGATTCAGGTTTCCTGGGTCAGCGTTTACCCGCCTGATTTCCGTCTCAACCCGGGCGAATCCGCGGAACACCTTTTTACCGTCCGCCGGATCAATCAACTAACCCCTAATACAGGACATAAACTCGGATCTGAATTTATCGCGCTGATCAACTCGAACGGCGGTTCCGAAACGATCGGCGGTCATTACTATATTGACACTGCCGGATCTGCGAAAAAGCGCAAGTCGCCGCTTTCTTTCTCCCCGCGGCTGTTCGCTGCCATTGGCGCAGCGCTGCTCCTCACGGCGGCAATACTCTTCTTTATCTTTTTTCAGGATCGCGCGGTCATCGAGACGAACGCTACGGATCAAGTTTCAGCGCTCTATACCCAGTTGGCTGAAACGATCCATGCCGACCTGGCACTGAACCAACCAGCGGAAACGAGTCCTCCAAGTCTCCCAACCGCGCCGTTGTCCGCGCCTGCCCCGTTCGCCGGAATGGGCGTAAATCCGACGTTTACGCCATGGCCCGCGAACGAGTACCCTAACCCGGAAACGTTCGTCCGCAGCTATTACGAATCGCTCGCAGCCCGGGACTTCCTGAGCGCTTGGTGGATGTTGACGGAAAAGGTACAAATTGCCTGCTGTTACAACAAGGGGGTCAATCCCGCTGACTACTTTGCCACCGTCTGGGGAGCATATTCCGATATTCAGGTCTCTTACGCTTATCTTCAGACCACGGATCAAAATCCGGCGATCATCAATGTCGGGATTACCTACAAGGACGAAGATGGCGAAGATCAGGAAGAAGCCTATGCCGTCGAGGTTGTTACCTCTTCTTCGCCGGGTTCTCTCCTTATCGACGAAATCCGTTAATCATCGATTTTTCATGATCCCTCGTCTCGTGATACAATCGGGGGAAGTTCTGGATTAATTAAATCAGGAGAGAAGAAGATGAATGTTAGCTTAGATGATGTTAAGAAAGTCGTCGTCGACGTGCTGAAGATCGACGGATCCGATATTACGCCGGAAACCGAGTTCATCAAAGACTTGAAAGCCGATTCAATGGATCAGTTCTTCCTGATCGACGGCTTTTCCGAAGCGTTTAATATCACGATTCCCGACGATCAGGCAAAACAGATCAAATCGGTTCAGGACGTTCTCGACGTCCTTGCCAAAATGTAATTCTTAAAGGGACGTAAGCGCTTCTCTGCCCGTCGAATGGCGGAACACCATAAAGACACAAAGAGCCGCTTGCGTCCCCAAATCGACGCAAAGCGAAAGCCATGGTCATCTTAAGCAGGTCCGGCTTTTCCGCTTATTCTGAGTAACTGGTCAATAACTGAGGAAGATCGCGAATCGAGCTGACGGTTCGGACGCCGATCTGATTGAAAACCAGTTCCTTCCGCTCAACCAGCCCAACGTCCCCATACGTATTCGCCCCAGTCAATCCAAAAGACCGCCCGCGCGGAAAATGACGTCCTGCGAAAACGCCGACGACCGGCGTCGCCATCGAAAACATCGCGTTCGATGCCGCGCGCTCTTCTTCCTGTCCCCCGACTTCACCAACCAGAACAATCTTCTTCGTATACACGTCCGCATCCAACAAAGCCAGCGCGTCCGTAATCGTCGTCCCATGCAGCGTATCCCCGCCAACACCGAGACAGGTACTGACTCCGATTCCCGCGTTCTTCAGCGTCTCAAGCACCATGAAACTCAGCGTTCCCGAACGAGATACGACCGCGACGTCCCCCGGAATCGCGCAGTTCGGCGGATATACGCCCAGCATGGCGCTTCCCGGGTTGAAAATACCTGGGCTGTTCGGACCGATAAATCGGATCCCCATCGAATCCATGTACCGGCAGGCTTTTGAAACGTCTTGAACCGGGAGTCCTTTCGTGACGCAGACAATTAAGTTAAAACAACCCGCATCCGCCGATTCATACAACGCGTCAAGCGCCTGCGGAGCGGGGACGAAAAGAATCGTTGCTTTCGCGATCGGATAAAATTCGACCGCCTGTGCGACGGAGCCGAAGACGGGAACTTTCCCGTCTACCGCCCAGGTCCCATCCGCATGAGGGGAGACACCGGCGACGATATTCATGCCAAACTCCGCCATGCGGCGCGCGTAAAATTCACCAGCCCGCCCTGTGATCCCCTGAACAATGACGTTCGTTTCACGATTAATCAGGATACTCATCTCAATTCTCCTTCGTCACCGCAACGGCGGATCCAACCGCGTCCTCAACCGAAGAACAGACGATAATCCCCGTGTCCTGAAGGAGACCGTTCGCGTCCATCTTATCCCGACCAGAAAAGTTGACGAAAACCGGGATGCGCCGTTCCGCCTCGTTCCAGACGTTTAAAAGCCGCTTCGCGATATCGAGGCAGGAGACCATATTCCCGTAGATATTTACGACAATCGCCCGAACGCTCAGATCCTGGAGAAGAAGAGATAACGCTCTTCCGGAATGATCCGTGACTGAGCGTGATCCAATATCGACCAAATCCGCGACCGTCCCGCCCGCTTCAACGACTAAATCCATCGTTGCTAACGCCAACCCTGTGCCGTTCGCCATGCAGGCGATCGAGTTTTCCCCGCCAAATTCAAGATAGACGAAACCTTGTTTATTGGCTTCGAGTTCGTTCGGACGCAGCCGCCGCATGAAAGAATGATCGAATATGAACGACTGCCGGAAACCGGCGCACTGATCTAAAATGATCTTTCCGTCGAGCGCCATGACGCGCTGATTCTCCGTGATAACGAGCGGACTAAGCGCAATATAACACGCATCCAGCTCTTCGAAGAGCTTCCACATGCGGGAGCAGATTTGGATAAAAACCGGAAGGTGAACTGCGGGAAATTCAACCATATGCGCCAGGTTGCGGACCTGATAGCGCTGGAGCCCAATCAAGGGATCGATCGAAATCTTCGCCGCATCGTCGGGAATCGCATTCGCCGCCGTTTCGATCCGAATCGTTGAGCCCGTATACAGGAGCAATACCGGACAACGCGTCGCCCGATCAATCGACAAGACAATTGAATATTCGTCCTGAATCGAAATCGCCTCATCAACCTGAAGCTTATCGACAGAAAAACCAGCAATCCGCGTCGTCATCATCTCCGACGCGATCGCTTCCGCCTCAACCGGCGTCCGGGCGACACGGATACCGCCCTGTTCGCCGCGCCGTTCAACCGGAACCTGCGCCTTGATAACGACAGCCTTACCAATGTCCTCGGCGATGTTTTTAACTTCACGAGCCGTTGACGCCGCGCGCCCAACAGGAACCGGAAGCCCATACTGCCGGAAAAGGTTTTTAACCTGATACTCGAGTAACCTCACGGGATCGTTCCGCCCTTTCTCAAGTCTTTAAGTTTGAAACGGGTATGGACGACGGGAAGACGCACCGATTCAGCGTCTTCCCGTCAAATAAAGCCTCTATCCGTTCAGGAATTCCCGAACCGCGTCGCCGCTAATTCGATAGGCGCTGCCGATTTTTCGCGCCTTCAGTTCGCCCGCACTAATTGAAGCGATAATATCTTCTTCGGAGACCTTGAGAAGCTGGGCGACTTCCGACGGAGTCATGATGTCCTTAATTCCCGGCTCGCTCGATGCTGCGGCTGGAGCCGCTGCGGCGGGCTGAGCTGGCTGTTGCTGCATAGGCTGGGAGAACGACTGGGTCATGAAATTGCCCAGCCCGACGCCCGCGCCAATTCCCGCGGTCAAACCCGCGCCGCCGCTCGGATTATTCGCCGCCTCGCGGAGCGCATCCGCCGCCTGAAGCTGGGTATAAACGCTCATGTCAAGCATGCCCATCGCACGCAGTTCTTCCGCTGACTTTTCGGACGGCTTGAGGCTGCCGATGTAAAACGATTTCAGCGTCAAGCCAATCGCCGCGAAATCGTCCTGAGCCGATGCCTTGACCGCCGTGCCAATTTCTTCAACGAGCGAAATCAGGTCAAAAATGTTCTTCGTCTGCGTCAATGTCCCTAAAACGTCCTGAATCTTCGAAAGCAGCATCGTCCGCAATCGATTCTCAATCGCGTCCAGCGTATACGAAGAGCGCGATCCGACGATCTGCGTAATGAACTGCTGCGGATCGGCGACCTGGAACGAGTACGTTCCGAAGCCTTGAAGAAGGCTGACGCCGAGACCGACGCCCGTATTTCGGACGATAATCGGCTGAGACGTTCCCCATTTCACGTCAGCGAACTCGCGCATCGAGACGTAGAAAACTTCCGCGGTAAACGGCGTGCGCCCGTTGAAGGCGGCGCCGAGGAGATTCGTCAGGAGCGGGAAGTTCGCGGTCGAGATCGTATGCCGCCCCGGTCCGAGAACGTCGAGAGCTTTCCCATCGCGGAAGAAAACGGCTTTCTGGGATTCGCGGACGATAACCTGTGAACCGAAGCGCAAGTCTGCAACGCCGGTTTCCGGAAAATGATACGCGATGACGTTATGCATCTCGTTTGCGTATTCAACAACATCAAAAATTCGAGCCATGCTATACCCTTTCTATCTAAAGCGGTTCACTCGCAGTTACGAATTGACCGTGCCCTGGATAACTTCTGAGCGGCGGTTGAACGCCGTAATCATGTCCGCGGAAACGGTCGTAAGTTCCTGAATTGTTTGATTCAGGTCAGATCCGCCGCTTGCCTCGATCGTATCGAGACGCTTTTTCACTTCGTCAACAAGACTGAACAGGTACAGGTCGTAATCATACAGCTGATTCAACGCGGATTCGTCGACTTTTACCGCGTCCATCAAACCAGCATAACCATACGACGCCGTCTTGATTCGATCAATAAACTGACGGATTTTTAGCGCAGGAACTTCTAAATCGCTCATTTCAGCAATCGCGCCTGATTTCAAAAGACGGCGTTGAATCCCGCCGATCCGTCCCCATTCCGTTTCCAGCCGCGCGGCGATCGTCTCGCGGACGAGCTTATCCGTCTCGCGCCGATCTTCTTTCGCCTTATAGCCTTTAATCCCGGGAATTTTCTCAACGAATCGTTCAAATCCGCCTTTACCTGCGGAAACAACATCATGTAACTGTTCCATTCTGCCTCCATTAAAGGTAAAACACAGCCGATAAAACAGGTCCGAGGCTGCGCTTAAATTGTACCGTATTTCCTTATTTTTCCCATGGATTCGCAGCCGCCGAAAAAGTCCGGGCTCCGAATCAAAACAGCGCATTGAATCAACTCATTAAGTATATCTACAAATTTAATTTAGAAATTATTTTTTGTTATTCTGTTATAATTCTCGAAGGAAACGACGGAAAAAGGGAGAATCATGGGGAAAGAATACGTCAATCTGACCTTGGAAAACTTAGATTCAGAACATGTCTGCTGTGCCATCGCGGACAAAAAGCATCAGGCAGGCGTTCAGATCAAGAAACAGTGGCTCGAAAAACGAATCCCCGAAGGTCACGTGTTCCGAAAACTGGACGAAAAGGGAAAAGTCTTTATCGAATACGCCCCGCTCGAGACTGCCTGGGTTCCCGTCCAAGGCGAGAATTACCTGTATATTTACTGTCTCTGGGTCTCCGGTTCCTTCAAGGGAAAAGGGTACGCGAAAGCGCTCCTCGAATACTGTATCCAGGACGCGCGGGAGAAAGGGAAATCGGGCGTATGCGTCCTCAGCTCGAAAAAGAAAAAGCCCTTCCTCTCCGAAAAATCATTCCTGCTGAAATTCGGCTTCGAGATCGCTGACACGGCAGGAAGCGATTACGAATTGCTGGCGTTATCGTTCGACGGGACGAAACCGCGCTTTTCCGAATCCGTGAAAAATATGCGAATTGACAGCAACGAGCTGACAATTTATTACGGTGTGCAATGCCCGTATATTCCGAATTGCAACGAGCAGGTTCAAAACTATTGCGACGCCAACGGGATTCCGCTGACGCTGGTTCCGGTCAATACGCTGGAGAAAGCCAAACAGACGCCTTGCATTTTCAATAACTACGCGGTTTTTTATCAGGGCGCATTTCAAACGACGCACCTGCTGAACGAGACCTATTTAAAAAAGCTGCTTCAATCGCTATAGATCGGATGAAATCGAGCGATGCATTTCGCAAACGTCAAGGGAATTTTATCGGCGTCGAACGGGATGAACCTGTATCGCGGCTGTTCGCATGGCTGTATCTACTGCGATTCGCGCAGCAAGTGCTACGGGATGACGCATGATTTTGAAGACATCGAAGTCAAAGCCAACGCGATCGAACTGCTCGAAAACGCCCTGCGGCGAAAACGCGCGAAGTGCATGATTGGAACGGGGTCGATGACCGATCCGTACATCCCGCTTGAGAGCCAAATTGGGAACGTCCGGAAATCCCTAAAGCTCGCACTGCGCTATGGCTTTGGCTTCACGCTGATCACCAAGTCGAATCGCGTCCTGCGCGATTTGGACCTCCTCAAAGCGATCAACGACCGAACCAAATGCGTTGTGCAGATGACGCTGACGACCCATGATGAGAACCTATGTAAACTGCTTGAACCGCGGGTCAGCACGACGCAGGAACGGGTCGACGCACTGAAAAAGCTTCACGGCGCGGGGATCCCGACGATCGTCTGGCTCTCCCCGATTCTCCCGTTTATTAACGATAACGAAGCGAATCTCCGAGGTATCTTAAATGATTGCGTCGAAGCTGGCGTAAACGGCATCATCTGCTTCGGAATGGGGATGACGCTCCGCGACGGAAACCGCGAATATTTTTACGAGCAATTAGACACCCATTTTCCCGGTCTGAAAAAACGCTACATGGAGACATATGGAACGCGGTACCAACTCCTCAGCCCCAACCATAGCGCGCTGATGAAGCTGTTCCATCAATTTTGCGATGCGAACAAAATCATCCATAATAACGACCAAATATTCAAATATCTAAATACGTTTGAAGAAAAGAACCCAGCCGTTCAGTTAAGCCTGTTCAGCGAAAATTTATCTTAAACCGCATTTCATGATTCACAGGCTATTGGATCGTCAACCTCAGCTTAAGCGTTTGCCCAAAGTCCAGTCCATCCGCCGCGCTCAGGCGAAAGAATCCAGTGTACGTTCCTTTCGTTTCCGGCGCGGTAAACGTCATCGAAATTACCGCCACTTCGCCCGGCTTCGTCTCTGGAAGAGCGACGACTGGAAAAATGAGCGGTTCCGTGACCGGAACTAAAACCGTTCCCGCCTCCCATGAGCAGCTCCCAATATTCAGCACGCGCCACCGCTTCTCCAACACCGCGCCAGCCGCAACAACTTCGCCGTCCGTGAGTGTCTCGTCGCCCAAAAAGCGCAGCCCATAGGTACAATCCCGCCGTTTGACAATTTCGCTTAACGAGACCGCACGCGTAAAATCCTGAGGCAGCGCGACGTTCTGCGCCTCAATAAGCGCCATATCTGCGATTTGCTGCGCGGAACCGTCCTGACTGAGAACCGTCAAAATACGATTAATCTCCGGAATAAGCGTCGAACCCTCGCGGCAAGCAAAAGCGAACCGCGGTTTCATCCATGCCTCGCTCAAAAACTCGTAGGTACCGCTGAGTTCGAAGCGCCGTTTATAAATCGGCGACGTCGTCAAATACACGTCAATTTCGTTCCAATTCAACGCCTCGACCGCCTCTTCGCGCGAGTCGTAGATTTTGACCTGATGAGGCGGAACGAGCCCTGCGCCGATCCAATAAGACTGGACGTACTGCGCCTGAACCGACCCGCGCTGGACGCCAATATTTAGCCAATTTAAATCCGAAAGCTGAATCATCGTTGGAGCTAAATCGGACTTGAGACGCATGAAGCCGAAGTCGGATTGATAATAGGCGAGCGAGAAATCGACGATCGAATCGAGTTCATCGTCGATCGGGATCGCGCCGGCAATCATGTCGACCTGCCCCAGCCGCAACGAATCAATGACACCCGCATACGCCAGCTCAATCACCTCAACCTCAACCTCCAACGCATCGCCGATCCGATTAATCAGCGCAATGTCAATTCCTTGAAGCTCGCTGTCTATCCCCGAATAAGCAAAGGGAGAAAAATTCGACGCAACACCAACATATAAGATGCGGTTCTGCCGAACGTTGCGAAGATCGTCCGCCTGAACCGCCCCCACCCATACGCCGAGCATCAGGATCGAAAAAAGAACCGCGATTCCGAGACGCGGAACCAGTCCGTTTATCCGGGTAAGGAAGTCCGATTCACGACGATTCATAACTGAAATTATACTCGAACCCGAATCGTCAAAAACATACCGCCAAAAGGCGAAAACGGCTAAAATTGGGGAAAAAGCGGATCAGAAACGAGGAGAAGCGATGCCCATTACACAATCCGGTCAAGCCTGCGTCGAAATCAGCGCCAATATTGACGACCAGACGCCCGAAACGCTCGGTTATGCACTGAACCGGGCGCTCGAAACGGGAGCGCTCGACGCGTGGTTCACGCCCATCCAGATGAAGAAGGACCGTCCCGCGGTCTGCTTCACCGTCTTGGCGCGTAAAGAAGATGAAGCGCGTTTCGCGGAGTTCATCCTGCGTGAAACAACGACGCTGGGGGTCCGCGTTCGGGACGTGCGCCGATATATCGCTGAGCGGGAAATTATGACCCGTGAGACGGAATACGGTCCCGTCCGATTCAAGCAGAAATTCCTCAACGGGAAACTCGTTCACGAACGTCCGGAGTACGATGACCTCGAACGCATCGCGAAAGAAACGAACCTGCCGCTCCTCACGATCTCAAATCAAGTTCAGAGCTTGGGAAAATGACAAAATACCGTCTGACTGGAATGAATGGTGACGTAGAAGAAGAGAACGGCGCTCCCGCGCCGTTTTCTTCTCCTGTAAATTCCTTAATCTTCTTCGATGACGCTTAAGAGCCGCGGCAGCAGATCCGCAATTTTCACCCGCTCCTGAGCCATCGTGTCCCGCTCTCGGACCGTAACCGTTTCATCCTCAAGCGTCTGATAGTCAACCGTCACGCAGAACGGCGTCCCGATCTCGTCCTGATAGAAATAGCGTTTTCCGATATTCCCGCGATCGTCCCAATTAACGCCCATCTTCTTCGACAAAAGTTTAAAGACTTCCCTCGCCTTATCGACAATTTCCGGCTTATTCTTAACGAGCGGGAAAACTGCAGCCTTGTACGGCGCAATCGCCGGCTTAAAGCGCAGCACGACGCGGTTATTTTCCGTGTCTTCCCAATAAGCGTCGCACATCGCCATCAAGAAGAGACGATTAATCCCGACCGCCGGCTCAATCACATGCGGAACGACCGTGCGTTTCGGATTCATCGGATCCCGAACCGACAAGTCTTTTCCGGAATGGTCAATATGCTGCTGGAGATCATACGACGTTCGATAGGCGATGCCCCAAAGTTCCTTGAACCCGAACGGGAATTCGTACTCGAGGTCATAGGTTTCCTTGCTGTAAAACGAGCGTTCCTGATCCGAATGGCGGCGCCAGCGGAGTTTCTCCGAGCGGATTCCGATTCGTTCGTGGATAAACTTGAACATGGCATCCTGCCATTCCTTGAAAATCGGCTCCCATTCTGACTTTTCCGGATCGAAGAAGTATTCGATCTCACCCTGTTCAAACTCGAGTGTTCGGAAAACGAACTGACCGGTCGTGATTTCATTGCGGAAACTCTTCCCAATGTTGCCGACGCCGAACGGGAGCTGGACACGGGACGAGTTCAGAATATTCGCAAAGTTCGTGAAAATCCCCTGAGCCGTTTCGCCGCGGAGATAAACCGGAAGCTTTTCCCCTTCAACGACGCCGATCGCCGTCTGGAACATGATATTAAACGCCTTAGGCGGGAAAACGTCGTTTCCGTCCGGCGTCTTGACTTTGTACTTTTCGATAAACGCGCCGATTTCTTCGAGCGACATCCCGTCAGTGACAATTTCCTCATCAATCGGATGCTTCTCCAGCCAGGATTCGATCAGGTGATCGGCACGGTAGCGCTTATGCGTAACTTTATCTTCCACGAGCGGGTCATTGAATGCGTTGACATGACCCGAAGCCACCCAGGTTTCGGGGTGGAGAAGGATTTGCGTATCCAGCCCGATCATGTCCTCACGCGTTGTAATCATGTCGTGCCACCACAAGTTGCGGATATTCCGGAGAAGCTCCGCCCCCAATGGCCCGTAATCATACGAGCTGGTCAGCCCGCCGTATATATCGGATGTTGGATACACGAATCCGCGCCGTTTCGATAACGCGGTAATTTTATCAAGCGTTGCACCGGTAGAATCACCCATTTTTAAACCTCTTAAGCCGAACCCATGGCTCGGAAAATTTATTTCAACCGTCGAAAATTTTATCATACCGCCCTTAAGCCGGCGCATGGGTTCGTCTCCAGCGTGACATCCGCGCACGCCTTCCATTCCTTACCCCAGGATTATGACCCCGAAAGCGTTATAATTTTTTCAAAGAATCATTCAAAATTTTGACGCTGCCTTAAATAAGGAGAGAAATAACATGATCAACATCGCGAAACCGCATCTCGGCGAAGAAGAAAAAAAAGCCGTCGCCGCCGTCCTCGACTCGGGGATGATTGCCAACGGTGCGGTCGTCACCCAGTTTGAAAACGAATTTGCCGCCTATATCGGCGCGAAACACGCCATCGCCACCACTTCCGGCACGACCGCCCTCGAAGTTGCGTTGCGTGCGCTCGGAATTGGAGCGGGCGATAAAGTCCTGACGACGCCTTTTTCGTTCATCGCTTCAACAAATTCGATCGTTTACGTCGGCGCAACGCCCGTTTTCGCCGATATTCTTCCCGACACGTTCACGATCGACCCCGCCGCTATTGAAGCCGAACTGAAAGCTGACCCAAAGATCAAGGCGCTCTTAATCGTTCATCTTTTCGGTCAGGCGTGCGACATGGATCGAATTATGGAGCTCGTTAAGAAATATAACCTGCTCCTGATCGAAGACTGCGCCCAGGCGCACGGCGCGCGTTGGAACGGGAAAATGGCGGGAACGTTCGGCGACGCCAGCTGTTTCAGTTTTTACCCGACGAAAAACATGACGACCGGCGAAGGCGGCGCTGTCCTGACCGATCGCGAAGACGTCGCGGAAAAATGCCGTCTGCTCATCAATCACGGCATGAAAGTCCGCTACCATCATGACATCATCGGCTACAACTACCGAATGACGAACCTCAGCGCCGCGATTGGACTCTGCCAACTGGCGAAGCTTCCAGATTTCAACGCCAAACGCCGCGCCAACGCTGCGAAACTCAGCCGGCTGATTACCAACCCGCTCATCGTCACGCCGGTTATCGACCCGAAATCTGACCACTGCTTCCATCAGTATTCAATCCTCGTTCAGGACGGGCATCGGGATGAATTTACGGCGTACCTAAGCGCCAACGGGATCGGCTTCGGAATTTTCTACCCGCTCTCCATTCCCGAACAGGCATGTTATGCTGAATTTGGTTTCAAAACCGACTACCCGGTGACCGACCGCGTCAAGACCGAAGTCGTCTCCCTTCCGGTTCACCCGTCCTTGAGCGATGCGGACATCGAAACTATCGCCGCCGTTGCCAACCAGTTCCAGCCGAGTAAATAACGATTCGCTCCATGGATTATTATCTTAAGTCAGGAAAAATCAACCCGATTCAGTCAGCCCAAATCTGATCAGAAAGGAACCTCATGACGGAAGAAAAAAAAGCTCCCTATATCGACCCAACGGCGCATGTCTCCCCACGCGCAAAGATCGGCGCGAATACGAAGGTTTGGATCAACGCTCAGATCCGTGAGGACGCTGAAATTGGCGAAAACTGTATTATCTCGAAAGACGTCTATATCGACCATGCCGTTAAAATCGGGAATAACGTCAAAATCCAGAATGGCGTCTCCGTCTTTAACGGCGTGACCCTTGAGGACGAAGTTTTCGTCGGACCCAACGCCGCCTTTACCAACGATTATTACCCGCGCGCGTTTAATCAAGATTGGGAAATTTCCGAGACGCTCGTCAAGCGCGGCGCATCGATCGGCGCGAATGCCACGATCGTCTGCCGCCATACGCTGGGCGAATACTGCATGGTCGGCGCCGGTTCGGTCGTCACGACAGACGTTGAACCGTATACCCTCGTCGTGGGGAATCCAGCACGTCCGATCGGAAAAGTCTGCCGCTGCGGCGAACGGCTGTTTAATGATCTCGTTTGCGTCCGGTGCGGCTTTGACCTCAAGAAAGCGCTTGATAAATAGAGCTGTCTGAAAGATACGGCGTGGATCCGAATGGATTTGCGGATTCGCGCCGAATCGTGTATACTATCCTGCGTACGGGGCATAGCGCAGCCCGGCTAGCGCGCTTGCATGGGGTGCAAGAGGCCCCGGGTTCAAATCCCGGTGCCCCG
>DAOUFB010000033.1:0-7449 GCA_034430135.1 Flexilinea sp.
AATTCGTTATTTGCCCAAATTGATCCGCAAAGCGGGGTTTATCCCGCGCCCAAATCGTTATTTACCTAAGTTGATCCGCAAAGCGGGGCGGACAGAAGCACCATAAGCGTCGACAATGTAGCCAATAGAGCTGAGACCACCATCGGAACGGACCCCCGCGGCTCCATCCTGAGTGCCGCCGGGAGACCGAAGCCACCACAAGCCGTTGTCACTGTCCGTCCATGCTCTATTCGCAATTGCATACTTCGTCGATTTTAGTTGTCGATCTTCATCGTCCCTGAAATACTGTTCCGCCTCCGCGATACTCAGCAAGAAAACATCATCTTCCGTATCATTCCCGCCTTTCGTACCCCAACTCGGGTTATCTTCATTCACCACGCGCGTTCTTTCGATAACTGCCCGTTCTGTCTCGTTGAACGCCGCGTTATAAAAATCCTCGTTCAGCCATGATCGCAGCGTGCAGTCTTTCCAGGTTATACGCCCACCGGGTTCATGATACGGTTTCGCGTCCAGCCCCATAACGCTCACGACCAGCGCCGTCTCTCCCTCGATCGCCAGAATGCGCCATTCGATTTCCTCCGCGCCATTGCTGAGGTCATTGTCCTGCTCGTACCGTCCAAATTGGATAATGTCGCCAACGCGATATTGAGCTCGCTGCACTGCCGCAGTTTGGGTCTGACGATTAGCTTGTGCCGAGAACATCACTGCCAGCGGTTGAACAGCGGTCTGGGTTGCTTCGGGCGCTTGCTGCAACGCAGCAGTTTGGGTCTGACGATTGGCTTGTGCTGCGAACATCACTGCCAGCGGTTGAGCAACGGTCTGGGTTATTTCGGGCGCTCGCTGCACCGCCGCAGTTTGGGTCTGACGATTAGCTTGTGCGGTCGATGTCTGCTGGGCTGCGAACATCTTTGCCAGCGGTTGAACGGTCGCCGTCGCACGCTCACGTTCGGAGGCTTCCGCGACCTGAGTCAGCGCCGCTTCCGCGGTCAGCTGCTGATCCTGTAACGCCGCTTCCAATTGTGCGTTCTTTGAATAAAGCGCGTTCCAGGCGCGGAATCCGAAAAAAATAACGCAAATCGCGATTAGCCCGAGAATTCCCGCGACCCAGGTTCTGCGCTGAGATTTTTCCGCGCCGATACGCGGCTCTGGTTCGCCCGCGTTCGCACGGACTTCGCGCAGCCCGGATTTCCCGATTTCGAGCGAAGATGCCGTCGGTTCCGTCTTCCGCGGCAGCGGCTGGAATCCGGAGTTTGACGTCTGTCCCGCCGCGCGGTTCGCCTGCGCCTGAAGACGCAGCCCCTCGAAATCCAATAAGTATTCTTTCATCGTCGGGTAGCGGTCTTCCGGACCTTTCGCCATCGCGCGGTCGAGAAATTTCTTAACCGACGGGTTAATTTCGGGGACCAGGCGGCACGGATCCGGGATGGGTTCGCTGATTTGCTTGAGAAGTGTATTGACCGGCGTGTCCGCGGTGAATGGTTTTTTCCCGGTGATCAACTCATAAAAAACGACCGAGAGCGAATACATATCCGAACGCGCGTCAACTTTCATGCCGCGTCCCTGTTCCGGAGACATGTATTCCGGCGTTCCAATACCCACGCCGGTCGCGGTCAGCGTATTCAGTTCATCGTCGTCATTGAACCATTTCACGATTCCAAAATCGGTCAGGACCGGACGGTTTTCAGAGGTCATCATGATATTCGACGGCTTGATGTCACGGTGAAGAAGTCCATGCCGATGGACGTATTCGAGCGCATCCGCGATCGGTGTCAGCAGCTTCACCGCCGTATCAACGCGAATCGGCTTTTTCAGCTCCTTAAGCGTCACGCCATCGAGATAATCCATAACCAGATACGGCGCGCCCTCATATTCGCCGTAATCATAGACCTTGACGATGTTGGGATGGTCGAGGCGGGCGAGCGCTTTGGCTTCACGTTCAAATCGTTCGCGGACGCATCCGAGCACATTCGCGGCAAATGATCCCGTCTGGATAATCTTGATCGCGACGAAACGACCGAGCCGGACGTCCCTGGCTTTATAAACGACCGCCATGCCGCCATGCCCAATCTCACGTTCGATTTCGTACCGACCCATTTTTTTCAAACCTATCTCGTTCAATATTTGCCTCCGAGCGTGGTTGCGAATCGGTCGTTTATGTTTTTTGCCAAATAATTTTGAATCCAGGTCGCTTTCATGATGATGATCTCCGAAAAGATCTTACTCTCAGATGACCCTGATTGGACCCTTCCCGGCGCTTCCCGATCTATTTTCAGGGATTCAGATAAACGCGGATCACGGGGCGAACGCCAACGTACGCACTGTCGATCGAGGTCGAAAGCTTCAAGGTTCCGTCGATTTCAACAACCGCCGCCTTAAATGTATCCGTCCCCAACGAGCGCAGCCACCAGGTCGTGTAGTAATTCGTTCCAAACGGTTCATTCTTCCGAAGTTCATTCACGACTTCCGACGCAGCGGTTTTCAGATCAGGGGTCCTCGGGAAGTAGCGCGGAAGGTCTTCGCTCCGAAGGAGAAAAACGTAATCTTCGGTCACTTTTCCGTCGTCGGTATAGTAATTCGTCGGCGTATCATCGTTGATCAACCGTGTTAAGGCGATACTTTTTCGTTCGGAACCGGTAAACGCATTCTCGTAAAAATCCTGATTAAGCCAGCTCCGTAGCGAGCACATATCCCAATTGACGGGCTGAACCTGCGAATGATACGGGCGCAGCGCTAAAACGACTTCGCTGATCAGGAGCGCCGTTTCATCATCAACGTCAAGCACGCGCCATTGAATCGCTTCTTTGCCGTTCTTGAGGTTATTGTCCTGCTCAAAGCGTCCAAAGGAAACGAGTGAACCAACTTCGAGGTTGGTAAAACGAACGGGTTGCGCCTGACTCTGACTTTCGATACTTTCGATCGTGGCACGGTAAGAGCTGATCGAAAGCGTTGGTGTCGCTGCGCTTTGGGTCTGCGCGGATGCGGTTTGTTGTGCGCTCTGGGTTTGTGCAGCAGCGGTTTGCTGTGCGCTTTGGATCTGCACGGAGGCGGTTCCCGTCACAGCCGCGAGCGTTTGCTTCTTCGCTTGGCGCGCTGCTGCTGCCAGCGCATCTTGTGTCCCGCGCGCAGCAGAGACACTGTCCGCGGTTGCCGCCGCCGCGGTCTCTGTCAGATTCAACGTGGCGGTCGCAGTATTCGTCACCGTTGGAGTCGATGTCGCGGCTGCGGTTTGGGTCGACGTTGCAGTGCGGGTCAAGGTCGACGTTGGCGTCGTCGTGGGTTCAATCGCTGGGGTCGCAGTTGAGACGTCAGCAGTCGGGACGATCGCCGCAGACTCGGTCGACGTCCCCGCGCGGATCACGGGAAGCGTCACGGTTGGAGCCGCTGCATCGGCAGGCGCAGCGGTCGCAGTCGGCAGCGCGACGGTTGCAGATGCGGTCAGCTCGACAGATGCGGTTATTCCCTGAGGAACCACGCCTCGTGGGAAAAGACCTTTAATCCGCTCCTGCGCAAAAAACACGCCAAGCCCCAACGCGAGAAGCACCGCTCCCGCAGCAATCCGGCCGATTGGAGATTTTCGCCCTTTTGTTGACGCCGGCGGTTGTCCGCTGGTCTTCGCCGGTGGACGATGAACCGATATCTCGGTCGCGGGCGTTGATTTCGGCTGATGCAAACGGGTTGAATCCCGGAGCTGTGAACCGAGACGCAGCCCGTAAAGGTCGCGGAGAAAGTCATCCATGGTCGGGTAACGGTCTTTCGCGTCTTTCGCCAGCGCCCGCTCAAAAAAAGCAACCGCATCTTCGGGAAGCGACGGAACGACGCGGCGCGGATCGGGGAGCGGCTGCTTGACGTGATTCATGATGATCTCAACCGGCGTATCGCCGACGAACGGACGCACTCCTGTGACTAGCTCATAAAGAACGACCGCAAGCGAATACATATCCGACCGTTCATCGACGCCCTTGCCTAATCCCTGCTCAGGGGACATATAATCCGGCGTCCCGATTCCAATTCCAGCGCCAGTCAATCCGGTTTCGCCATGCGCCTTTTCCATCTGTTTCACGATACCGAAATCGGTCAGGATGGCGCGTGAATCTTTCGTGATTAGAATATTCGACGGCTTGACGTCGCGATGGAGCAGTCCTTGCCGATGAACATAGTCGAGCGCCTCGGCGACCGGCGCGATCAGGCGGATCGCATCCGGCAAAGGGATCGGCTTCTTCAGGTCGTGAAGCGTCATTCCATCGATATAATCCATGATCAGATACGGCGAACCTTCATATTCACCGTAATCGAAAACGCGGACGATATTCGGATGATCGAGCTTCCCGAGCGCTTTCGCTTCCCGCTCAAAACGTTCGTGCATTTTATCAAGAATGTTCGCGCCGAAGACTTCCGAGAGGATGAGCTTGATCGCGACCGTCCTGTCCAGGCGCGGATCATACGCCTGATAAACGACCGCCATTCCGCCGCGTCCAATTTCACGCTGAATGACGTACCGCCCAATCTTCTGAATCTGTCTCCCGCCCATGCCCCTCTACTCCGAATTCAACACGTAAAGAAAAAACGTCGAAACCGACAGTCATTCGGTATTTTAGCCGACGTTTCCTGAAATTACAAGCCAAAAAAGCCGCTAAAACGAACGCGCCCCAAGTTTTGCGGTTCACAAAACGGCTGGGGCGCAGCATCGAATCAAGCTAAGTTCTCGGAATGCTTCAACGGCTTACGCCGGTCCGATGAAAACTCCGCCCTGAATAATCGAGTTTTTCGGTACGATAACGATCCCGTCGCGAACATAATATTTTTTGACCGGATCCGGATCGTCAAACTCCGTTCCGTCCGGGAAGGGACGGATAATGACGTTGTCGCCGATTCGCGCGTTTTTGTCGATAATTGCGCGCGATATTTCGCAATTTTTCCCAATCCCGAGCGAAACGGAGAAGTAACGCGCGTCCTTGTAGCTCTTTTCAAAAACGTCCTCATCAACGCCCATGATAATCGAGTCGCGGATCACCGTACCTTCATCAATAACCGATCGCAGCCCTAAAATGGAATGTTCAATACGGGCGCCGCTGACGATGGAGCCGCGGGCGATCAGGGAATGATCGATATGGGTATTCCTGACTTTCGCCGCCGGCATGTTGCTCGTATACGTGTAAATCGGATGGCGCGGATCATAGAAATTGAACTTTGGAAGATCCTCGGTCAGCATTAAGTTGGTATCGAAGAACGAGCGAATCGTCCCGATGTCTTCCCAGTAATCGTCAAAGGTCCAGCCAACGACCTCATAGCGATCGATCGCGTAAGGGATGATATGTTTTCCGAAGTCCGAATAATCGAGCGTATTGAGAAGACCGACGAGAAGGTCGCGGTTGAAAAGATAAATCCCCATGGAGCCGAGGTACGGTCGTTCCGGATCGTCAATCGAAACGAGGTCTTTCAGAATTTCCGGATCCTTCGGTTTTTCTTTGAAGTCCGAAATTCTCCCGCTCGCGTCCGTCTTGAGGATACCGAAGCGCCCCGCTTCGTCCTTATGGACGGGCTGGACGGCAATCGTAATATCAGCTTTCTTCTCGATATGATAAGCGAGCATCTTTGAATAGTCGCAGCGGTACAGGTGGTCCCCCGAAAGAATGAGGACGTATTCGGTCCGTGCAGCGATGATTTCGCTGAGCTGTTTTCGAACAGCGTCCGCTGTTCCCTGATACCAATCGTTATTGTCCGCCCGCTGTTCCGCCGCCCAAATCTGGACGTAGCCCGAGTGGAACTTATCAAACTGATAAGTCTCAGTGATATGGCGGTGGAGCGAAACGGAATTGAACTGCGTCAGAACCGCGATCTTAAAAATTCCGGAATTGATACAGTTGCTAATCGGAATATCAATCAGGCGGTACTGTCCCGCGATCGGCACGGCTGGTTTCGAGCGCAGCTGTGTCAACGGGAAAAGACGCGTTCCCCGCCCACCGCCGAGAATGACGGCTAAAGTGTTTTCGGATAACATGATGGATGAATCCTCCCTTCGAGTTTATGATCCGCTGTTAATCACATTCTATCAAAACTTGTTCAGATAGAATAGGGTTAAAGACCACCTTTTTTCTCTATTGCTCCATTTCGATAAAAATAACGCTTTCCATCGCAGGAGAGCGAAAACGCCGGCGAAAGTTTCAGGTCGATCCAGCCGGGGAGGACGCGCCATGGTTCTTTCGCGCCCGCCTCGCTCAGCGCGCGGATCCACTCCGCGGTTCCATCCAACGGACGAATCAGGACGAGCGATGCCCCGCGCCATTCAACCCCGCGCGCTTCGAACGCCGAAGGCGGCGCGCCGTTCGGAATCAGGAGCGAAAACCGTCCGGTTCCGAATTGGAGCGCATCGCCTGAAACATGGGAAAACAATCGCGTGATCGTCATTTCACCGACCTGAATTTCTTGAACTGCGGTCCGGTCCATGCCAGTCAGCGCGTCAAGCGTCGTATCTCCGTTTCCGTCCCCGAGCAGGGCGTTTCCATTGAGCGTTGCCGTCTCCAAGCCGCTGTGAATCCGAATTTCGTTCCCGCGCTTTGTCCGAGCCGTCAGCGTAAAATTTCCGTTTCTCTCTGAAACATGGATTTCAGCGCGTCCAAAGAGCCGCCCCGCGTTCGGCGCCGCGCTCCGCCATGCCGCAGCCGTGGCAAAAAACAGTACCGCCATCGCGATGCTGGCAGCCGCGTCCCGTTTCCCGCCGGAATTCCAATCGTCCCGCAGCGCCAGGAGATACGCGATCCATCGGGCGCGCGTTTTCCATGCAATGACAATCCCGAAACAGATAAGCCAGCACTGCGCTTTCGTCAACGCAAACGGACGACTCGCGCCCGGAATCCGCGCGAAAAGCTCGACGAGCCGAATCGTTAACGCGGGGAAAACCGCGGTGCCCCGGGCAATTAGGGCGCCAAGATCGAACGAAAGGTATGAGACAGCGAGCGAAACGATCCCGCCTATCATCAAAGGCGTTTGCAGCAGCGCAATTGCCGCATTGCAGGGAAGCGAAACCCACGAAAACTCCCCGAAGAGAGAAGCTCCGACGAACGTCGTCAGCACCTGCGCCGAGAGCGACGTCAGGATCAGCTCATTCGCTAGGTCGACGATAGCTCGGATGCGTCCATGATCCGCATCCGGGACGCGGGCAGATAAACCGTGTTCGAGCGATCGCGCCAACGGTCGATTCCAGAGCAGAATCCCGAGCGTCGCCGTGACGGAGAGCTGGAACCCGGCGTCGAAAAGAACCGATGGCGAAACGAAACTCATCGCAGCGGCGGAGAAAGCCAGAGAGGATTCCCCATCTTTCACCTGCCCGACGGTCATCCCCACCAGCGTCAAAGCGCTCAGGATCGCGGCGCGGACGATGGGCGCGGATCCTCCGGTCAGGAGCGTATAGCCGAGAATAAACGGGAGAAGCGCGGCGACCGTCCACCAGCG
>DAOUFB010000034.1:0-9606 GCA_034430135.1 Flexilinea sp.
AGACTCGAACTCTCAACCTAAGCGTTAGGAGTGCTTTGCTCTGTCCTAATTGAGCTACCGAGGCATCATCATACGCCACACGATTATATCACTACTTCGCGGGTGGTTCCTCCGGCATGATTTCGTCCGCACTCGTCGGGCAGATCATCCGATACTCTGGATTTGCCGCTAACGCTTCGTTCGCGGTCAGCTCGTACGGGTCAACACTGACGATGTTCGACCCCTCACCGGTATAGGCAAAGACCCAGCCCGTGTTCCGCGTTGCACTCTCATAGCGGATCAACAGCCAAATTTGACCCGTTCCGGATGGCTGACAATAGCGTAGAATTTCTACTTCTTCGCCAACCGACAAATATTCCGCCGCCAGGTTCGCGCTCGCGCTCGAAGGCAGCTCGTAAACGCCGACTTTCTTGTATTTGACCTGACCTGAAAGTCCGACCGGGCGCGGGGTCGCCGTCGCGGTCAGCGTAATCGTTGGGGTTGGCGTAACCGTCGGCGTCTGCGTGATCGTCGGCGTCACGGTCGCAGTACCGGTCACGGTCGCCGTCGCGGTCGCCGTCATCGTCGCGGTTCCCGTCGCTGTCGGCGTCAGCATCTGAATCAGCTTCGGCGACATGATATACAATCCCGTCAGGATTAGCAGGAGAATGACCGGAATCGATATCAACCCGATAACAAATTGTTGCTTACGTGTCCGTTCCCGTTTCACTTCGTCGACCGTCCGCTGTTCGCGCTCAATCAGCGGCAGCGACATAAGTGCGTCCAGCTCCTGAGAGAGCGTCCCCCGCGCGGTATCCCCCTTGCCGCCGCGCCGACGGCTGTCCTTGATCGAAGCGATCAGCTGAGCCGCGTGTGATCGCGTTTCGAGCCAACGGAGCCGATCATCAAAGCTGGATTGAAGTGAGTTCAGCGAATTGGGCAGCCGTTCCAAAAGTTCGCGTCCGGTCCGCCGAAGCGAAAAGACCGTTTCTTGCGTAACGTCGCCCGTTTTACCAGAACCATTCCCGATCGTGTCGTCAATCGTCAGCAGCCAGCGCACGGTATCCGTCAAAAAAGTGCACTGTTTCGGGTACGGGTTCAGCTCCGGATCGATCGTGATCTCTTTATCCAGTGTGTTTTTCATCTGGGTCAGACGGCTAAGGAGCTTTGATATCGCGTTTCCGTCCTGACTCGCGGGGTCTAAAACTTCACGAACAGAATCGATAATCGGCGAAACGCCGGAATCGTCCCGGGTAAACTGGGTCAGAACGGCGTCGTACTGCGCCTTTTGGTCTTGAATCCGGAGCGCACCGTTTTCAAGCCGAATCGAAAGCCAATCCGGCCAATTCGCGCGGTTCTCCGCATTGAACGAAGCGAGGATCCGTTCCGCTGAGCGGAAGTCCCCGATGCGGATGAAATGATCCGCCTGCTTGATCAGGATATCAAGCGCCTGATTCGTATTACTGACTTCATCAAGGCGGACACGGGCTTCAAAAATTTCCTGGGATCGGTTTTGGATCCAGGCGCGGTTCTCGACCGAAGCGATCACCTCTTCTGCGTTCTTAAGCCCCTCTTCACCAGTCATGACCCACGTTTCAAAGCGGCGCATCAGATTCGCGAAATCGAGCGCTTCCTGGTTCTGGAGCCGCTTGACCCGCGCTTCGACCGTTTGCAGCCGGTTTTTACTTTCACTGTCAAAGGCTTCGAACGAACCGAATGACTTAAGCCGTTCAGCGATATTGCGAACCTGTTCCGCGGTCTCTTCGGGGAGCGGCTTCGAGGAATCAATCTCAATCTCCAAAAATCCGTCGATCTCCGCGAGCGACCGTTCCCAGGCTTCTTTCCTTGAACGAATCGTCGAAAGCAGCTGCGCTGCGTTGATCGTATTCACTTCATTCAGGGATAGCGTCGCGAAGTCCTCTGCGTCCTGATAATCGAAACGCGCGAAAGCTTCTTCCGCCTGTGAATAGTAGAATTTCGCCTGAGCCATCCGGTTCGCTAACGAAATTCGGTCAATTTCAAACTTGATCGCCGGGTCTTCGCGTTCCTCCGCCGTCAGCGTCTTTTCGATGAAGTCAACCGCCTCCGCGTAAGAATCGCTCCCGTCAAAACTGTAAAGCGTCTCAAAAATGCGCTGGGTTCGCGTTTTGATTTCAAAACCCGCGCCATTACCGTTCATTTCGCTATTTTTCGCCTCGGGCGATGCAGCCTGCGCCTCCCCCGTTTCATTCTCCAGGTTCGAATCCATACCCCCCCCCGTGACGTTTCGTTCGCCGTTCACGCCATGCTGAGGATCGTCATCTTTCCGCAGCGTCAAGCGGTTCGCCTTTTTTCGCAACGTCTTAAAGGCGGTGAATTCAGCCAGAACTGAATCCTTGAGTTCGTTCAAATCCGTCAGCGCCGTTTCATGGATCGATCCGCGCCGGAGCGCTTCGCTCGCTGCCTCAAGCGTTTCTCGGTGCTCACGCAGGAAGGACAGAACTGCATCCTGATCTTCGATTTGCCGACGGACTTTCAGGGAAGTTTCGAGCGAAGCGGAGGCGAAGAGCGCCTCAATTTCACGGCGCAGCGCCGCAAACGCTTCAGCATCCTCGTCCGAAACGCGGAGTGACTCTCCCGAACGGGCGTATATCGCTTCCGCTTCAGCCAGTTTCGGTTGAACCGCGGCTGCGGTCTTCCGTTCGTTTTCGAGCCGTGACAGGAGCTTTTTGACGTTAGACTGATCCGCGCCTGAAAGCGCTCCCTTCAGCGACTGAATCGTTTCAAGTCCCTTTTCCGCCTCATCGTAATTCCCATCGTCCAACGCACGAACAATTTTCTCCGATTCGAGCGTAAACGAAAACGAACGCAACCGATCGATCTTGTCGCTCAGCTCGCTGCGGAAATCCTGCAATCCAGGCGTCGCGCTGTCCATCCGGTAAAAAACGTTCAGCTCTGATAACCAGTTCTCCAGGTCATTGACTGTCTCGAACCGGTCATTTCGATAAAGCCGCCGCAGCTCGTTAAGCCGTTCAGTATACTTCCGCCGCCGTGCTTTCGCTTCGTTAATTTTCTCAATCAAATTTTCGATCTTTTTTATCGTCTCTTCGGGAAGATCGATATTCCCCAAATATTCGCCATCCGCGTAAGTTGATTCGCTCGTTCCCGCTTCGAGCGCGAGCCGTAAATCGGTCTCCGCCGTCGAAAACTCGCCCAAATCGAACGCCTTTTGCGCGAGACCGTAATACTCAAGCGCACGCGTTGCGACATCCTGCGTCGCTTCTTCTTTCAAGCGGACGTTTTTCTCACGCAGCTCGCCAATCCGTTTGTCCGCCTGAATCGCGCGTTCCGATTGAAGGTCGAGCGAACCCACTTCGGCGAGAAGAAGATTCATCAGGCGGGCGTTATTGTTATAGAGAACACGGACGTTTTTCGTCTCTGCGTCTTCGAGAGAGCGGATCGATTGCTCAAGTTTCAGGATTTCTTCCGCGTCCTGATCCTCTTCGTTGAGACGATGGGTCCAGCTCTCGCCCTCCGCGCGGGTGATCATCTTGAGCAAGTCCTCACGCTCCAACTCAGCGTCAAAAAGAATAATCCCCAGTTTCTCCAACCCGAGAGACGCATATTCGTTGATCAGCCGCATCGCTTTCTGGTACGACGTTAGTCCGCCCTTCTCGCGCAGCGCGCTGACTTCTTTCTGAATCGAGAGACCTTTTGAAAAACGGGCTGTCAGATCCGACGTGCCTTGAATTTTCAGCCGGAGCGACGCGACCTGGTCCCAGTTTGGGTAAACCTGTTTCGCGGACTCAATCTCTTCCTCCGCGAGCGATGGGTTAAATTCAATTTTGATATGCTCCGCCGCTTTTTCAACGAGCTCTTCCGCCCGCTTTAACGCCGCATGGTCGCGGAACGCCTGAATATTACGCATTAAAACCTGATACTCCGGATGCGTGACGCGGACGTTGTCCGGGATCTGGTTCAGGATAAATTCGGACTGCTCCGGATCGTCATCAAGACGCGCGACTGCCTCGGAAAAGTCGATCTGGTACCCGCGGTATTGATCTAAAAGCTGACGCAGCTTCGTTAAATCCGTCGTCGAAAGCGAGGTTAAATTCTGATCCAGCTTCTCGCCGGCGTCTTTCAATTTCCAGCCGAGGATCAGTTCGAGTATTTCTGCAAAGATTGTTTTTTTCGCCATAAGTTTTCTTATTTTTAAGCCTGAGCGCTTCCAGACAATTCTATTTTATCGATTCCTCAATTTTCGACCGTTCGATCCAGAGAGAATACGTACCATGGCAGAAGGACGCGTCTCCCTCCGTACAGTTACGCAATGTTCCAGTCAAAACCGTTTCCGTCGATGTAATAAAAACGAGCGGGGTGTTCCCCGGCGTATCCGAGTAACGGCGAATATTCGTCCCATTCAAAACATTCATCTGTGTACTGGCAGAGACTTGATTCTTATAAATATTAAACGTAATCTCCAAATTTACCGCTTTTTCGTTATAAGAGATGAGCTTTCCGGGCACGTCCTGAGCGAAATCGGTCACAGTCCCAATCTGATGACTATTGTCCAGCGAGTCTTCGCTAAAAAGCGCGAGTCCGCCCGAAAGCGTGAAGCGGACGTCTTTACCGACGAGCGCTTTCAGGTGCCGATCCGATGGAGAGAGAAGCGCATCGGCGGTCTCTTCTACGGGTGCATCCGACGCAGGTTCAGCTGTTTGTTCCGACACGATCGCTTCAACCGGCAAAGCAGCCTCGACCAAAATCGTTGCCGTCGGCTCGGGAACTTCCGCCTGCGCGGACGTCGCGACGACGACGATCGGCGTAGCTTCCGACAGCTTCCGCATCGCCTCATCATTCGTGCGCTGGTACGCCGATATCTGCTGTCCCAGCTGAATAATCTGATGCGTCTGATTGACGTTCCTCGTCAGCGAAAGAACGAGCAGAGCCAAACCGACCACCAGGGCAATACAGCCGACAATCATCGTGACCGTAGCAATACGTTTTCCGTCCTGAGCCGCTTGAGACGTGCGGACTGCGAAAGCTTTCGTGTTCATCAGCTCTGTCTGCATTTCGATCATCTGCGCATTGCGCTGGCGATAATCGGACAGCCGCTGGGATAAGTACGGGATGTTTCCCTGATTCTTCAAAAGCTTCCCGACCTCAAGGTTGCCGCTGTTATGGTATAGGTCATTCACGACGGTATTCACGATTGCGAGGGTACGCTGATCCTCGTCGTTGCGCTCCTGAAAGGTCATTTCGTTCCGCAGCCGTTCATACATTTCCGGATATTCAATATAGTGATCATCAATGATCTGTTGAACACTGGCGTAGTCATGTTCCTGAAGGAGACGGCGAAACCGAATCATGTTCTCGTTGTCTAACTTCTTCCGAAGCATCTTGATCCGCCCGATCGAATCGCGAAGCGCTGGATTCTGGCGCAGCTCCAACGAAGCATTCCCTGCCCGCGCCAAGTCAATCTGGCAGGTGTACAGCTTCTCCTGAAACGCTTCAAATAGGGTCAGGTCAGAATCCTGCCCCTTGATTTTCAGCTCTTCGAGCGGGCGCGGAAGCGTCGTCAGCCAATCCAGACTATTCAAAAAGACGTCGGGGACGATGAAGCGGTCCGGAGAAATTCCTTCGATCCACTGTTCGGATTCACTCAGCATTCCGTCGAAAATCGGCGCAAGCCGCTTCGCAATCTCTTCCTCATAATCCGAATATTCACTGATAAAATCGCCTAAATCGCGGAAGAAATCGACGTTGGCTAAATGTGAAAAGCGTTTCAGGTTCCCGTAAATATCGAGAAGCTGCGCCCCGCGCCGCGTAAACGCCTGCGGCACGCCGCTTGACTTCTTCGCATCTTTACCGGATGGGACGATTTCGGTTGACGCTTCGCCTTCGATGATCGCTTCACGCGCCGGAACCGACTCCTCTCCGCTTTCGCCCTCACCCGCTTCCGACGACTGCGTTTCGTCATTCTCCGACGCTGGTGTTAAGAGTTTCCGCTCCGCCGTGATCCCGCCGCGTTTATTCTGCTTTCGGTATGCGTCGGCTAAAAGCGGGTCAATGACGCGCAGGTTGGACGTGCTGAACGTGACCTGAAAAACGCCGGACGACATCCGCTCCGACTCAATCTCTTTCATGAACTCCCAAGCCTGGATCACGTCGGCGCAGGCGTCTAAACTCTCGAGCAGCGTCTCTACGTATTCGCTCTTGAACGACATACGGTTGAACTTGGCGCGAATCACGCCGCAAACTTTTTCAAACTGGGTTTTCAGACCCGGCGGATCGTCCGCCAGAACCCGTTCTGCGCAGTCCTCAAAACCACGCTGCGGGATGAGATCGACCTTTCCGTACCAGATCTGAATAAAACGCATCGTCGGAAGCAGCCACGCACGATAGGAGGCGAGCGAAGTCAGCCGCGGCTCACAAAGACGGCGAAAATCCTTCGAGCGAAAAACGTCCGGATCAACGCCAAATTGCGATTCCGCGTCGCGCCGTTCCGACTCCCAGGAAACAATCGCCCCGCCATCGCGTTCAAAAAGCGATTGTGCTTCGAATAAAATCCGTAAAATATCGTCCCAAACGTCAACAATTTTCGTCTGAATCCGTATATCATTAAGCGACCCGGCAACCAAATCGCCGACTAACTGCGCATACTTTTGCGTCAACGGCGGGTTATTCGTATTGAAAGACAGCTGACCCAAAAGAGAAATCAAGCGGCGATCGTTCTCCTTTTGAATCGGGTATTCGTATTTTCCCTTATTCGAAAGATCGAGCATCTTTTTCCCATAAACCAGCTCAGGAAGAAACATGCAGAATTTTCGAATATCGTCAACGAGCATCGCTGTCGGGGCATCCGCCCGTGCGTTTCCCCAGTCGATGAGCGTAATCTCGATCCGTCCCTGCGGTGCTGCGATCCAAAATACATGTTCAAGCGGTTTAATATCAACATAAGCAATTTTCGTCCGTGCGCAGAGCCGGAGTAATTTCGCCAGCTCGACCGCAATTTTTAAGCGGTCTTCGAGCGACGCCGGAAGCTCACGTTCACAGCTGACCCCGCGCGCCGCCGTTTCGAGAAGTATCTTATACTCCCCTAACTTCACCTGCCGCAAAAAGTCATCATTAAACGATTTTGCCGAATCAGCCAGCGCAAGCGGAACCGGAGAATACCCCATCTGCTTCGCGGGGGCAGATTCCAAAATTGACTCCGTCTTAAAAAGTTGATTCATCTGCTTTAACACGGCGGTTTCATTGTTGAGACCGTCGTTCGCATCAAAAAATTTCAAGATGTACTTTTCGCCATTCTGCGCGGCGAACTCATACGCAAGCGCAGTACTGACATGGCTTTTCGCGCCAGTATAGGTAAGCGGGACGGTCTGGTCTCCGATTTGGACGCTGGTAATTTCGGCTACAACTTGATCGATTTCTTCAGGTTTCATAGTCCTCCAAAAACCACAGCCGCTGCGCCCGAACCGCTTAACGACTTCGGGTCAGCGACGTACTCGAACGTCGCGCGTTCCTGATCAATAATCAACGCCGTCCGCGGATAACCCGCTTGACGCTCGCCGACGCTTCCCGGGTTGATCCCGAAACGCTGAACGCCGTTTCGGTAAGGAAAAACTTTCCCGAGCCAGCTCTCATTAAACTGCATCCAGGCGTTCGTCAGCGTCCGCGTCGAATAAACAAAATACCCGGGTATATGCGTATGTCCAAAGACGAAATGATCCGTCGTCAGGTGGGTTCCATTTTCAAAAAGTCCGCGCGTAACCCGGTTCAACTCCTTCGGAAAAAGATAACTCTCCCACGGCGCCGGCGTGTATCCCTCCCCGCTATGGATCGTAAACGAGCAGCCATGAAATAAAGTAAACTCAGGCGTTCCCTCCGGCACCGCCGTGAAATTCTTCATCGACAACCGCCGCACCAGCTCCAATTCCGGCTCATCCATGCCAGCTCGAAGAACATGAAGCTGGTCCGCATATTTGCCCTGCGCTGGGTTCGTCTCATCATCCTCCGGATGCGTCAGCCAATACTCCCAGTTTCCCAAAACAGCTTCCGCCGTCTTGCCTTCGATGAGTCCTAAAACGGCGGGAACGTCCGAGACGAAAGCGTCCTTTCCGCTGATTCGGTCAGCATGCCCCACCAAATCGCCTAAAATCCAAATATCATCGTAACCGCGCGTTGTTTTTTCCGCTTCGGCTAAGATTCGTTGCAAACTGCCGCTATTTTCATGTATGTCCGATAAAACCAGATGCCGAACCTTTTTCATCCTGTTTTTCTCGAAAAACACCCGCAAAGGCGGTTATTTCGAGCTTTCTTTCCCCTTAAATTCCTCAAGACCAGCAACAAGCGCACAAACGTCCTCATTATCATTATAACCCTGACAGGATACCCGAACAAAATTGCGTTCTTTCCAGCGGATGATCGGAACTTCGACGCGAAACCGATCATATAGAAACGTTTTCAAACGAGCCGGATCCCAGGACGAAGGCAGCTCGGAAATTCCCATTTGGCTGACGCCGCTTTCAGACGGATAAAGCGGCGCGAACCCGATCAGCTCGTTCACCTCCCGCAGCGCATCCGTCAAAAGCGCATGGCAATCGCATCGGACCCGATCCCAGTCATTGTCCCGCAAGAACGTTATCGTCGCCGGAACGCTCAAGTATGAGCAGGGCGACTGTGTTCCAAGCCAGGTATTTCCGTCGATTAGGCGATTCCCAACCGTATTCTCCGTGAACGGTCCCGTCCCCCAACTGATGACGTTCGGGACGACACGATCCACCCATGGCTCGGAGACCGATAAAAAGCCGCTTCCCTTCGGCGCACACATCCACTTATGGCAATTTCCCGTATAAAAATCCGCACAGATCGCGTCTAAATCCAGCGGTACCATTCCCGGCGCGTGCGCTCCATCGATACACGTCACGATCCCAAGTTCCCGCGCAGCTGCGACAATTTCTGCGACAGGAAACGTCAGTGCCGTTGGGGATGAAATATGGCTCAGGTAGAGAATACGCGTCTTTGGCGATATCGCCTCAAGAATCTGGTCACGCAGTCTTGCCTGCGAGACGTAGGGGATCGAAACCCGAACATGACGCAGCGACGCACCGGTCTCAGCGCAGCGCAGGTGCCAAACGTTTTCACACGCGCCATATTCATGGTCCGTCATCAACACTTCATCGCCCGGCTGGAGCGGGATCGAGCGCGCCATGAGGTTAACCCCATGGGTCGCGTTCGGAACGAAAACGAGCCGTTCCGCCGCCGTTCCGAGATAGGATGCCAGCTGCTTGCGAGCTGCGGCTAAATGGGCGTGAAACTCTCTCGCGTAAAAGAGAACCGGCTGCCGTTCGGATCGTTCGACCCAATCATAAAAAGCGCGAAGGACGTCCTTAGGCGTTGCGCCGAAGGACCCATGATTCAAAAAATGAATCGTTGGGTCAAGATAAAATTTTTCTTTCAGTGCGCTTCCGGTCATCGTCTCGGTCTCCTTTATAGTTCCTCGCGAAAAAATCCACTCTCTGATTTTAACACGATTGTAAATTGGGGATTTTTCGGTGTCTGTTTCACTTTTCCATAGATTAGGAAAGTCCCTTGCCGCTAAACATATTCTTGAATAGGCTGTAAAAAGGCGTTGATAACTTACCC
>DAOUFB010000035.1:0-3400 GCA_034430135.1 Flexilinea sp.
CGGATCATCTCGCTGTCCATGCGGACGATTTGCTGGGACGGATCAAAGGCATACGGAATACCGAGTTGTTTTGCCTGCTTCGCGTAGTCAATCATCGCGACGGGGTCAGAAGGCGAGATAATAAATAAATCAACCTCGTCCTTATTGAGCTCATTCAGCTTGAGTTCGCTGGAGTTTGCCATCGCGCCGGTGTAGAAAGTGGCGATTTGCGCGTTGGAAAGATCCGTGTTAGCGAAGAATGAAGCTGTTAATTTTCCCGGAATAACGCGGGCAAAGGTACAGTCGACGCCATGGTCCACGAGCCATTCCCGGTAATCGCCGAAGTCCTCGCCGACCGCGGCGAATAGAACCGGTTTCTGCCCGAGGAGCGCTAAAGAGTAGCTGATATTCGGCGCGATACCGCCTTGAAGTTTCGTCATCTCTTCGCAGAGAAACGAGAGACTGATTTTGTCCAGATGACCCGGGAGCAGGTGATCCCTGAAATAGCCGGGAAAGCGCATCAGGTAGTCAAAAGCAACGGAGCCAGAGCAAACGATAGACATGTTTTGATTCCTTTTTACTGATTAATCGTGATCGCGTTCGACCATTTCTGAAGCCATGTTTCAAAGTTTTCCTCAACGATGGCGGGGGCGATGGAGACTGGATTTTCCGGAAGCGGCGCGAATTTCGTGAAAATTTCGGGAATTTCAGCGTCCGCGTTGACGGGATAGACGAACATCTGCCCCGGCATATCCGATTGCCACTCCGGGCTCAGAACGGCGTCGACGAATTTCTGCGCCAGGTCAGCCTTTTCCGTGCCTTTAAGGATACCGATATATTCGATCATCTCAAAACAGGTATCGTCAGCAACGACCGCCGCGGTCGGGGCTTTTTCCATCGGTTCTTCGGCGTAAAAAGGCGCAGCCGCCGGGCTCGTATCGTAACTGACGACGATAGGCTGATGACCATCGCCGCCGCCAGCGGTGAAATTCGTATAGTAAGCGGTTGACCAGTCCGGAACGATTTCCGCGCCATTTTCAACGAGATCCTGCCAATAGAGGAGGTAACCGTCTTCGCCGAAGATGTCAATCGTCAGCAGCATGAACGCCAACCCGGGCGTCGAGGAGACCGGATTCTCGACCGCGAGCATCCCCTGATACGCGGGCGTGATAAGATCCTCAAGTTTCGTCGGAATGGCGAGGTTCTTTTCGGCGAAATATTCCGTGTCGTAATTTAAGCAGACGTTGGCATGGTCGAAGGGGAGAACGCGATTTTCTGCGTCGATTTTATATCGTTCCGCGATTTTGCCGAGCGCGGGCGCTGCGTAGGATTCGAGCAGGTTGTTTTCAAGCGCACGGCTGACGAGGACACTGTTGATCCCGAGGATGACGTCGGCGATAGGAGCGTCTTTCGTCAAAATAGCGCGGTTCAACAATTCCGTTCCGTCGCCGGCTTCGATGAATTGCAGCTTGACACCGTTGTCGGTTTCGAATTTTGCGACGAGTTCTTCGCTGACAGCGTATGAATCGTAAACGAGAACGTCGAGCGTCGGGGTTTTTTGAGCAATGACCGCGGTGACCGAGACCAACATCAGCATCAGGGCGACTGCAAGCACTTTTTTAATCATTCTTTTCTCCTTAATATAGATCAAGATTGAACTATTTGAATAGACGCAGTGTGCGTCGGTTTTCTATTTGAAAATGAAGCAATTTTCCGCCGCTCATGTCGGCGTAAGCTTCCTGGAGAATTCCAACCGTGAGCCTCAGCGCAAGAGCGGCAAGCCGATCCGACGGGAGGTCCTTCGTAACGTTCAGACGGATTTCCGAATCAAGCACTTCGGAAGTCAACGGATACTCAGCCGGGAGGAGCGTGCGCTCGAGAATGCGGGAAACCGCAGCGGCGGCGCGTTCGTCGGAAGCAAGCGTTCGAAACGAGAGTTCGCGGAAACCAAGCTCATCCTCAAAAATGAGCTTCAACGGGTGATAAGCGAACTTTCCGACTTCGTTCGCGAGACCTTCGCCCTCGTGTTCGCTGTGATGATTCATGATATAAGTCAGGATACTGTTTGTTGTGATTTCTTCGGCGGGGAGGGTATCCGAGCCAAAGACCTCAGTAAATCCGCGGGACAAAGCGTGATTATTTTTTTCAACGTGGTTCATTTCGATCGTCCATCCTTCGAACGTGCGGTAAAACTGACGCTCGCCGCGTAGATTATACTCAATAAAAGCGTGTTCCGTTGTGTATTGCCGGTGAAATCCATGTCAATTTTACACGGACTCCCTTATAATAGTGAGTTATGGAAATTAGAAATTGCACGATCATAGGTTTAGGCGCATTGGGGACGTTATTCGGGAAGCTTATTCAGGATAACCTCGGCGCGGGCAGTGTCCGTTTTTTAGCGTCGGCGGACCGGCTCGAACGATATCAAAAGAATCCTGTCTATTGTAATGGGGAGCGGTGCGACTTTTCTTTTATATCGGAAGACGACGCGACGTGCGCTGATTTAGTCATTTTCGCGGTGAAATGGACCGATTTACCCGACGCGATCCGCGCAGTTCGGAATCAGGTCGGTAAGCATACGGTGATTATTTCGCTTTTAAATGGGATCACGAGTGAGGAGATGATTGCGGAAGCGTACGGCTGGGAACACGTATTGCTTGCTGTCGCGCAGGGTATGGACGCGACACGGTTGGGAACGCAGCTGACGTATTCCAGCCCGGGTCAGATTGTTTTCGGGGATCGAAACGACGAGAGAACGGAGGCGGTTGAAGCGGTCGCTGCGTTCTTCGAAAAGGCTGGGATCAACTACACGATCTCGGACGACATTCACAGACAGCTCTGGAGTAAATACATGTTGAACGTCGGCTGTAATCAGGCAGTTATGGCGTTTGAAACGAATTATGCCGGGATTCAGACGTCGGGACAAGCGCGGGACGTGATGCTCAGCGCTATGCGCGAGGTGATTCAGGTCGCCGACGCTGAAGGTATTCGGCTCACTGAGGAAGACGTCCTGTGGTGGATGAACCTGCTGGCTACGTTCAATTCCGAGAATTGTCCGTCCATGCGTCAGGACGCGTTGGCGAAACGTAAGACGGAAGTGGAAATGTTTTCCGGCGTCATTCTCGCGAAGGCTAAGAAATATGGAATTTCGGTACCGACGAATGAATGGCTTTATCGTCGTATCCACGAACTTGAATCTGAATATGGAAAATAATCCGCGCGGGCAGGCGGAGTCGGAGGGAACATGGAAGTCAGCTCAAGACAATTGAAACGAAATCGCTTTGGCTTCGGGATTGGGACGATCGGGCGCGATGCGGTCTATTCGATGATCAGCATGTACCTGATGTTTTATCTGACCGATGTTCTCCGGGTCCCGACCGGAACCATGTGGTGGGTTACGGCGGCGATCATCTTTACGAAG
>DAOUFB010000036.1:0-12763 GCA_034430135.1 Flexilinea sp.
CCTATTGGATTTCGATTGAATATCAACAAACCCTGGGACGGGCGTTGGTATGCAAAGGGTAATGATTACGTTGATCAGCTGCATCAGGATTTCCAGATTCGCAAGATGATCCACGCTGAAACCGATAAAGCCGGCGTTTCGCGCGTCGAAATCGAGCGCTTCCCGGGTAAAGTCAAGGTCGTCGTTAACACGGCGAAACCGGGTATCCTCATTGGACGCAAGGGTCAGAAAGTCACGACGCTTCGCCAGGGTCTCGAAAAACTGACCGGACGCAAGGTCGACTTGGAAATCAAAGAGATCAAATCGCCGGATACGGACGCTTATCTGGTTGCGACGAATATCGCGGGTCAGATTGAACGCCGCGTTGGCTATCGCCGCGCGATGAAGCGCGCGATCCAGCAGGGTCTCCGCCAGGGCGCTCAGGGCGTCAAGGTTCAGGTCGGCGGACGTCTCGGCGGCGCGGATATGGCGCGTTCGGTAACGCTTCGCGAAGGCCGCGTTCCGCAGCAGACTCTCCGCGCGGATATTGACTTCGCACACGCTGAAGCGCACACGACTTACGGAAAAATCGGTATCAAGGTTTGGGTTTATCGCGGTATCGTTTTGTCCATGAACGAAGATGCGACCGCCGCGGCCGCCGGAACGGCGACGGACGGCGTATACGTCAGCGAATAGAAAATTGCTTCGCGCCACGCCGCTTAAAACTTGAGCGGAACGCGCGGGACGAAAGAGAGTTTTTGATATGTTAATGCCAAAACGAGTAAAGTATCGAAAGCAGCAACGCGGACGTATGAAGGGAAAAGCGCTTCGCGGTGCCGAAGTTTCGTTTGGTGAATATGGCTTGATGGCGTTAGAACCGGGCTGGATTACCGCCCGCCAGATCGAAGCCGCACGCCGAACGATTTCGCGTGAAATGAAACGCCGCGGGAAGATCTGGATTCGGATTTTCCCGGACAAACCGTACACCCATCGTCCTGCTGAAACCCGAATGGGTAAAGGAAAGGGTCCGGTTGAATACTGGGTCGCGGTTGTGAAGCCGGGTCGGATTATGTTCGAAGTCGGCGGCCTTCCGGCGGACGTAGCGGTTGAAGCGTTGCGCCAGGCTACTTACAAGTTCTCGATCAAGACGAAAGTCGTCGTCAAGAACGGTGCCGGTAGCGGGGAGAATGAGTAATGAAAGCGGAAGAAATTCGAAAATTATCAGGCGCTGAAATCCGGGCAAAGCTGATGGATCTGCGCCAGGAGAAAATGAACTTACGGTTCCAGGCAGTTACCGGTCAGTTGACGGATAGCAGCCGGGTTAAGGAAGTTCGTCGCGATATCGCCCGAATGGAAACGATTCTGAGTGAAATGGAAAAGAAACAGGAAGGTGTTCGATGAATTCACGACGACGCATTATGGGTACCGTAACGAGCGATAAGATGGACAAAACGGTCGTCGTTGAAATCAAGCGATCCTACCGTCATCCGCTCCTCGGTAAAGTTGTTCATGACTTAAAGCGCGTCAAGGCGCATGATGAAACGAATGCGTGCAAGATTGGCGATAAAGTCATGCTGGTTGAAACGCGTCCGATTTCCCGCGATAAGCGCTGGGCAGTCGAAACGATCGTCAAAGTCAACGAAAAAGTTGAAAGCGAACAGGGAGCGTAAGCGATGATTCAGAAGGAGTCACGTCTCAAGATTGCCGATAATACCGGCGCGAAAGAAATCCTTGTGATTCATATTGTCGGCGGTTCGGTCCGACGCTATGGCGCTGTCGGCGACGTTGTGATTGGTACGGTTAAGTCCGCGAACCCGAACGGTTCGGTCAAGAAGAGCGATGTTGTGAAGTGCGTCATTGTCCGCTGTGCGAAAGAATGGCGCCGTGAAGATGGTTCATCGATTCGTTTCGACGACAACGCTGCCGTTGTTCTCGATGCGAACGGAACCGATCCGAAGGGAACGCGTATCTTTGGCCCTGTTGCTCGTGAACTTCGCGAAAAAGGGTTTACGAAGATCGTCTCGCTTGCGCCGGAAACGATTTAGTACCGGAGAGATGGAGCAGGAATGAAATTAAAAATTCATAAGGGCGATACCGTTGAAGTCATCAGCGGTCGCGCTGAAGATAAGAAGAAACGCGGCGAAGTTCTGCGCGTGGATTTGACCGCTGGTCGCGTCGTCGTCCAGGGCGTCAATATCCGCTCCCGACATCAGGGTCAAACGCAGGCTGGACGCCGCCAGATTGACGCGGGTATCGTAAAGTTTGAAGCCCCGATCCATAACTCGAACGTTATGCTGGTTTGCCCGAAGTGTTCCAAGGCGACGCGCGTTGCTTTGAAGCGTGTTGACGGGAAAGCGATTCGCGTTTGCAAGAAGTGCAACGCTGAAATTGACGGCGAATAAGCGGGAGTCGGAAGATGAACTACTTACGAGAAAAATACATGAACGAAGTTGTCCCGGCGATGAAAAACGCGATGAAGTTGGACAACGTCATGATGTACCCCCGAATCGAGAAGGTTGTTGTTAATATCGGTTTAGGGGAAGCCATGGATAACCCGAAGGCTCTTGAAGCCGCGGTCGGCGATCTGCGCGCGATTACGGGTCAGAAGCCGCTCGTTACGAAGGCACGCCTTTCGATCGCGAACTTCAAGCTTCGCGAAGGCCGCGAAATCGGCGCGAAGGTTACGCTCCGAGGTGAGAAGATGTGGGCGTTCCTGGATCGCGTCATGAATATCGTTTTACCGCGTGTCCGCGACTTCCGCGGCGTCTCTGCTGAGGCGTTTGACGGACGTGGAAACTACACGTTAGGTTTAAAGGAACAGACGCTGTTCCCGGAAATTGACTACGAAAAAGTCGATAAGCTCCGCGGTATGGAAATTACGATTGTAACGACGGCTGAAACCGATGACCAGGCTCGCACGATGCTTGGGTTGCTCGGCATGCCATTCAGGAAGGGTTAATATGGCGAAGAAATGTATGGCTTATCGTGAATTACGGCGAGAGTTCCCGAACCAGGTTCGGAACCGCTGTAAACTCTGCGGTCGGTCGCGCGGTTATATGCGACGATTCGGGTTGTGCCGAATTTGTTTCCGTGAATTAGCGCTGAATGGCCAGATTCCCGGCGTTACCAAGTCGTCCTGGTAAACAGGAAGCGAAGGAGAAAAAAGATGGTTAATGATCCTATTGCTGATATGTTAACTCGGATTCGCAACGCCATGATGGTTGGTCAAACCGCGGTTGCGATGCCCAGTTCAAAAATTAAAGCCGAAATTGCGCGGATTCTGTTGGAAGAAGGCTTCATCGAATCGTTCGAAGTCGTCGAAGGCGAAAAACCGTCGCAGCTGACGCTTAAGATCAAGATTAAGTACGCTGGCGAACGACGCGAACGCCGACCGGTTATGAGCGGGATTGTCCGCGTCAGCCGACCTGGGCGCCGCGTTTACTCTCGCCGCAACGAGATCCCCTGGATTCTTTCAGGTTTAGGGATCACGATTATGTCCACGCCGAAAGGGATTATGACCGGTCAGCGCGCCCGCACGTTGGGCGTCGGCGGTGAAATCCTCTGCAAGGTCTGGTAGGAAAGGAAGCGAAGAAAATGTCTCGAATTGGACGTTTACCGATTACTGTTCCCGCCGGTGTTAATGTGGACATTAACGGGAGTGAAGTCAAGGTTAAAGGCCCGAAGGGCGAACTCAAGCGCCTCTTTTCGCCCGTCGTGACGATCGAACGGGACGGCGATACGATTACGGTAACGCGTGCTTCGGATGAAGCGCCGGTCCGTGCGCTGCATGGTACCAGCCGCGCGCTGCTGAATAACATGATCGTTGGCGTTTCGACCGGTTTCACGATTGTTCTCGAAATCGACGGCGTCGGCTACCGCGCTGAGATGCAGGGCAAGAACCTGGTCCTCTTCGTCGGATACTCTTCACCGGTCACCGTTATCCCGGTGGATGGGGTTTCGTTCGACGTTGATACGAAGACGCGTCAGGTTAAGGTTATGGGCTATGACCGCGAAGTCGTTGGTCAAATCGCCTCGGACATCCGCGCGATTCGTCCCCCGGAACCGTACAAGGGTAAAGGGATTCACTATCTGGGCGAGAAGATCCGCCGCAAGGCCGGTAAGACCGGGAAAGCTAAGAAATAGGGGTAAGAAATGGCAAAGTATTCTCGAAGAGAAGCTCGCATTCGACGCCACATCCGCGTTCGCCGCAAGCTCGCCGGTACGCCGGTTTGCCCGCGATTGGACGTTTATCGCAGCCTTGAGAACATCTACGCTCAGGTTATCGATGATGAGAACGGCGTTACGCTCGTTTCAGCGTCGAATATTGATAAGAAACTCCGCGCCGGTATGGACGGAAAGACGAAATCGGAACAGGCGGTTCTGGTGGGTAAAGCCGTAGCTGAACGTGCGCTCGAAGCCGGTATCACGACGGTCGTTTTTGACCGCGGCGGTTTCCAGTACGTCGGCCGCGTCAAGGCACTCGCTGACGCCGCTCGCGAAGCCGGGCTGAAGTTCTAAAGGGAAGGAATCTTAAACCATGGAACAGAACGAATATTCACAGGAAAATCAGCTCGACGAACGCACGATTGAAATTGCCCGTGTCGCCAAGACGGTTAAGGGCGGACGACGCATGCAGTACCGCGTTACCGTCGTCGTCGGCGACAACAACGGCAAAGTCGGTTTAGGTATTGGTAAAGCGTTAGCGGTCCCGGACGCGATGAAGAAAGCTTCTGACCGCGCGCGCAAGAATCTGCATCAGGTTAACCTGTATAAGACGACGATTCCGCACGAAGTTATTTCGTCGGTCGCAGGCGCTAAGGTCCTTCTCCGCCCGGCGGCGGAAGGTACCGGCGTTATCGCTGGCGGCGGCGTTCGTGCCGTTCTTGAAGTCGCGGGTGTCAGCGATATTCTTACGAAGTCACTCGGCAGCGCGAACCTGCTGAACATCGTCAAGGCGACGTTTGATGCGCTTGATTCTTTGAAGGATATTGAAACGGAAGCGGCGCTCCGCGGTAAGACGCGCGATGAATTGCTCCCGTTCTGGGATCGAGGACGATAATCATGGCCGAAACAACGAAAAAATTGCAGATTACCTGGTGCAAGAGCGCTATCGGTTATGCTCAGCGGCAGAAGGATACGATCCGCGCGTTAGGATTCCGCAAGCTCAACCAGACGGTTGAGAAAGAGGACAACGCTGTTACGCGCGGCATGATCCATAAAGTCAGCCATTTGGTAAAAGTTGTGGAAGTAGAGGGCTAAAATGCGCTTAGATGAATTAAAACCCAACGAAGGTTCGAAGACGCGGAAGTCCCGTGTCGGACGCGGCCACGCCGCCGGTCAGGGTAAAACCGCCGGTAAAGGTACGAAGGGTCAGGCTGTTCGGCAGGGCGCCGGCGGTGCATTGTACCGTCAGGGTGGTAACCTTCCTTTCTATCGCCGCCTGCCGTTCCAGCGTGGTGAAGGCTTTACGCCGCCGAATCAGGTTCAGTATAACGAGGTTAACGTTTCTGCGTTGGATCGTTTCGACGGATCGGTTGAAATTACGCCGGAACTCCTGCATGAGGCGAATCTCCTCAGCAAGAAGAACAACCCGGTCGTCATTTTGGGCGAGGGCGAAGTCGGACGCGCTTTGAAATTGAAAGTGCATCGCATTACTAAGGGCGCTCGGGCGAAAATCGAAGCCGCCGGCGGAAGCGTCGAACTGATCGCTTAGCGATCATTCGACGCATGAAGCGAAAGGAGAACTAAAAAATGAAACGATCTCCATGGCGTTACGTCTGGACCTCTAAGGGCATTCGGGTTCGCTTACTGCTGACCCTCGGCATCTTGGTTATCTATCGCTTTATCGCGAATATCCCGGTTCCCGGCTTTAACGCCGAAGTCCTCCAAGCGTTCAAAAATAATCAATCGGCAGCAGGTGACCTGCTGTCGATTCTGAACGTTTTATCGGGCGGTACGCTTTCGAACTTCTCGATCCTCGCGATGGGCGTTTACCCGTACATCACGGCTTCGATTATTCTTCAGCTTCTGGGACCGATTATCCCGGCGATTGAAGAAAAAATGAAGAATAACCCGCGCGAAGGCCGCCAGTGGATGGAAAAATGGACGATGTATCTGACGATCCCGATGGCGTTCGTCTCTGCTCTCGGACAGATTGGTCTGTTTAATCAGATTGTCCCGGGAATGACCGTCTTAAAAGATTTCGGTTGGACTGGATCGAACCTCGTCCCGACGCTTGCTAACATCTTAACGATGATGGCGGGGACGATGATTGCGATCTGGTTGGGAAATATTATCTCGGAGTACGGGATCCAGCAGCAAGGTTTGTCGCTGATTATCTTCTCGGGTATCGTTTCTCAGGTTCCGTCCAATCTGGTTCGGATCTTGGCGGACATGTCGTCCGGATGGTACATTTTGATCATCTCGGTCATCGTCATGCTCGTCGCGGTATTCGCGATTGTCTATATCCAGCAGGGAACCCGCCATGTCAAGTTGATGATCCCGGGTCAGCGCATCGGCTACCGCAACATCAAGTCGGGCGGTTCGACGACGCTGCCGCTGCGCGTGAACAGCGTGGGGATGATCCCGCTGATTTTCGCGCAGTCGCTCATTACGTTCCCGGCGCTGATCGCCAGTTTCTTCGTCAATTCCCAAACCGTCTGGATCAAAAGCGCGGCGGGATGGATTCAGAAACAGTTCAGCGGTGCGACGTTTATGTACATGATTCTGTACTTCGTCTTAGTTGTAGCGTTTACCTACTTCTACACGAGCGTCACGTTCATGAACAACGACTATGGTTCCAGCCTGAAGAAGCAGGGGGCGATTGTTCCCGGACGCGCTCCCGGCGCGGAAACGCAATCGTATTTGGCTAAGATTCAGAACCGAATTACCCTCCCGGGCGCGGTCTTCCTCGGATTGATCGCGATTCTCCCGAATATTCTGGGACTAATCCTGGGAAAGACTCCAAGTTCAACGATGTTAATGTCGTCGTCAGGAATGCTGATTGTCGTGGGCGTTGTACGGGATATTTTGGACTATGTTCAGAGCGAACTCAGCCAGCATGGCTACGATGAAAAGCTGATTCGCTGACGAGAGACGATAGTCGGTTAAAGAAATTGATTTAAAACGAAAGAAGAGGATTGCATGGCGAATTACTACGTATTGTTAGGCCCGCCCGGAGCGGGTAAAGGGACGCAGGCGAAGCTCATTTCCGAAAAAATCGGCGTCGCGCATATCAGCACTGGCGATCTTCTTCGCGAAAACGTCAAAAATGAAACCGATCTGGGAAAAGAGGCGCAGGCGTATATGAACTCCGGGCGCCTCGTCCCGGATGGGTTGATCATCTCGATGGTTCGTGAACGGATCGCGAAACCGGATTGTGCCGCCGGTGCGTTGATGGACGGCTTCCCCCGTACAGTTGCGCAGGCGGAAGCTTATGACGAGATGCTTCGCGACGCTTTCGGAGTCAAAATTGATTGTGTTCCGTGTATCGAGGTTCCAGCTGAACAACTGATCGAACGTCTGAGCGGTCGAAAAATGTGCCCGCAGGGTCACGTTTTCCACAAACTCTTCAAGCCGGAAAAGGTGGAGGGGATTTGCGACGAATGCGGCGGCGCGCTTTACCAGCGTGACGACGACAAAGTTGAGACCGTTACGAAACGGATCGAAGTTTATGAAGCACAGACAGCTCCGCTAATCGCATATTACGAAAAAGCGGGCACGCTGGCGAAAATTGATGGAACGAAATCGATCGAAGACGTCACCGCGCAAATTTTCAAAGCGCTGGGCATCGATTAACAGGAACACGACGCAGGAAGCTAAGGACGGGAATTTATTATGAGTTGGGATCGGCAGATCACTATAAAATCAAAAGATGAACTGAAATTGATGCGCGAAGCTGGCGTGATTAACGCGGAAGCGTTAAAAGCGGCGGCAGCGGCATGCGTGCCGGGCGCGACGACGTATGACGTCAACGCAGCGGCGGAAAAAGTTCATCATCATTATGGCGTAATTTCGCCTTTTCGCGGTGTTAATGCCGGTCCGATTCCTTTCCCTGCGAATACCTGCACCAGTGTGAACAATATTTTGGTTCACGGGATTCCTTCTAAAAAACACGTTTTGAAAGAGGGCGATATCGTGACCGTCGACTGCGGAACGACCTATAAGGGATATGTCGCCGATTCAGCGATTACGATTCCGGTCGGAAAGATTTCCGAAGCTGCTGAAAAACTGATTCAGGTAACTGAATCCTCATTATATGAGGGGATCCAGAGGATGCGCGTCGGGTTTCATACCGGCGACGTATCGGCGGCGATCCAGGAATACGTTGAATCGCGCGGTTATTTCCTTACGAAACAGTATACCGGTCACGGAGTCGGTCGTCAGATGTGGGAAGCGCCGCAGGTTCCGAACTACGGAATTGCCGGTCAGGGCGTCCGCCTAAAAGCCGGAATTGTCATCGCGATTGAGCCGATGGTTCTGGTTGGGACGGAAAAAACGAAAGTTTTGAACGACGGTTGGGCGGTCAGTTCAGCGGATAACAGTTTGACGGCGCACTATGAACATAGTATCGCTGTCACGGAAGAGGGTCCGATGGTACTGACCCTGGACGCGGATGGGAATCCGCCGCTGACCTCGATTGGAATGACCGGAGAGCGGTTGTCACGAGAACTAAGCCTCGGGCTTTGACCTTTTTGACCAAAGCGGGTAGAATTAGAAGGCTTTAAGTATACAACTCGGAAATTCGTATGGATCCGAAGGGGAGTTTTAGAAGATGAAAGTAACGTCATCCATTGGAAAACGGTGTGCAAAGTGCAAGATCGTTAAGCGATCTGGGCGATTGTACGTCATTTGTGAAAATCCGAAACATAAACAGCGACAGGGGTAGACCGAAGTATGGCTCGTATTGAGGGTGTTGATCTTCCACGTAATAAACGGATCGAAATTGCTTTAACCTATATTTATGGGATTGGTTTAACCCGTGCGCAGCGGATTCTCGCCGAAACCGGCGTGAACGGCGACATTCGTGTTCGCGATCTCTCGGATACGGACGAGAACCTGCTTCGTGATTATATTGCGAAAAACTTCACGGTTGAAGGCGATCTTCGCCGTGAGGTTCAGATGAGTATCAAGCGACTGGTTGAAATCGGTTGCTACCGCGGACAGCGCCATCGTCGTAACCTGCCCTGCCGCGGTCAGCGGACGCGAACGAACGCCCGCACGGCGAAGGGTCCGAAGAAGACGGTCGCCGGCCGCGGTCGCCGACGCGGCGCAACGAAGAAATAGAGCCGTTTTCAGCAGTAGTTTTGTTACAGGTTTGGGTCTCCTTTCAACCCGCGGCTGCCTGTAACAAAACTTTACTGTTTTGAAACAGCTATTTCAAAAGAAAAGTAAACAAGAGGAACTATGGCTCAAAATGTACGCTCTGCGCGTCGTGCCACCACGGTACGAAAAGTAAAGCGCACGCTGGGTTCAGCCCAGGTGCACATTTTTGCTTCCTTTAACAACACCATTATCACGGTGACCGATGCTATGGGCAATCCGGTTTGTTGGGCAAGCGGCGGTACCGCCGGATACAAGGGTTCGCGCAAGTCAACGCCGTTCGCGGCGCGGCTCGCAGCTGAACAGGTTATCAAGACTGCTCAAACGATGGGTGTTCAGGAAGTTGATTTGGTTGTTAAGGGACCTGGTCCGGGTCGTGAAAGCGCGATTCGTGCTGTCCAGGGTATGGGGATGAAAGTCCGGACGATTTCGGATATTACGCCCGTTGCTCATAACGGTTGCCGACCCCCCAAGAAACGCCGCGTCTAATTGGAAGGAATTCAAGAACAATGGCTCGATATATTGGATCGGTCTGCAGACTTTGCCGACGAGAAAATGAAAAACTCTTTTTGAAGGGTGAACGCTGTTACTCCGCGAAGTGCGCTTTTGAAAAACGTGCCTTCGCTCCGGGCGATCATGGAAAGTCCGGAATGGGACGCGGCGGTGATCGCGCTTCAGACTACGCCCGCCAGCTCCGCGCGAAACAGAAGGTTCGCCGCGTCTACGGCGTATTGGAACGACAGTTCCGCCGCTATTTCGGTGTTGCGGATAAGAAGACCGGTATGACCGGTTTGAACCTTCTCCAGTTACTCGAATCGCGTCTGGACAATATCGTTTACCGCCTTGGCTTCGCTGAAAACCGGACGCAGGCGCGCCAGTTGGTTAATCATGGTCATTTCATGGTTAACGGCGTTCGCTGTGACATTCCGTCAGCGATTTTGAAACCGGGTGATGAAGTTTCGGTACGGGAGTTATCGAAGAAGAAAGTTGTCTTCCGCGACATTTCCGACATTGCCGAAAAGCGAGTTTGTCCTCTCTGGCTGGGTCGGGACGAGAAGGCCGTTTCCGGACGCGTTTTACGCCTTCCGGAACGAACCGAAATTGATGAAAACCTTTCCGAACAGCTGGTTGTCGAGTACTACTCTCGTTAAGAAACGGAACGGCGACGGCATACGGATTTTTTGATGCCGAAAGGGGAATAAATTGGCTACACTAAGCAACATGGTAACACCTAAGGTTGAGATTGAACGCGAAGGCGATAAGTACGGAAAGTTCCGGATTTATCCACTTGAGCGCGGCTACGGGGTGACGGTTGGTAACGCTCTGCGCCGAATCTTACTGTCCTCGTTGGAAGGAGCGGCGGTCACGTCGATCAGTATTTCTGATGTACAACACGAATTCAGCGCAATCCCCGGCGTGCGAGAGGATGTCCTTCAGGTAATGCTGCAGGTGAAACAAATTCGCTTAAAACTGTTTGGCGTCGATTCAGCGCGAGTCACGCTCGAAGTCAAAAGCGAAGGCGAAGTCACTGCCGCGGACATTCAATGCCCCTCCGAAGTCGAGATTCTCAATCCCGAATTGTATCTTTTCACGGTTGATAACCCGAATGCCAATTTACGAATTGATATGACCGTCGAACGTGGACGAGGATATTCTGCCGCAAATGATCGCCCGAATCACTTAGCGATTGGCGAAATTCCGGTGGACGCGATCTTCAGCCCGATCAAACGGGTTAACTGGAACGTTGGCTCAGCTCTGTATGATCGCAGTACGAACTACGACAAATTGGAGCTCGAAATCTGGACGGATGGAACGGTTCTTCCGGAGGCAGCGCTCAAGCAGTCTTCGAAGATCATGATTGACCATCTGCGCTTTATCTCTGGTATCAGCGAAGAAGCGGTTGAACTTCCGGTTGCGCGCGAGAAAGTTGCGCAGCGTGCCAGCGAAATTAACGAAACGACGATCGAAGGGCTTGACCTTTCGGTTCGCGTCTTCAACTCGCTGAAACGTACCGGTGTCCAGACCGTCGGCGACGTCCTCGACATGTTAGACAAAGGTGATGATGCTGTGAAATCGATCCGCAACTTCGGCGATAAGAGCCTTGAAGAACTGCGGGAGAAATTGCAGGAAAAAGGTTACCTTAAGAAAGATAAAACGGAGTAAAACATGCGACATTCAGTTGCAGGCTATAAATTAGGACGAAATAAGAATCAGCGAGCGGCGCTCCGCACGACGATGATTCGTCAGCTGTTCGAACACGAACGCATTACGACGACCTTCGCCAAGGCGCATGCGATCCGCAACGACGCTGAAAAGCTGATTACGATCGCCAAGAAAGGCAACGCTGGAGACGCTATCGTTAAGATGAACGCTTCCCGCCTCGCCGCTTCCCGCTTAGGGAACGATCGCGATCTGACGAAGAAACTGTTCGACGACTTGGCGCCGCGCTATGCGACCCGACCGGGCGGCTATACGCGCATGCTCAAGTTAGGACCGCGCAAGGGTGACAGCGCTGAACTCGTTGTCCTCGAACTTGTCGGAGAATAAGCCAACGACTGACGATTCTTCGTTAGATGGCTTAGCAACTGCACATTTAAAATTTATCGTCTCTTACGACGGAACGCGCTATCAGGGTTTTCAAAGACAGGCGCCCGGTGTCCTTACGGTTCAGGATGAACTCGAAAAGGCACTTCGGCGTCTTGGCTGGAAAGAAAAAACGATTCATGGCGCGGGGAGAACGGATAGCGGGGTCAGCGCGCTTGCACAGACTGTAAGCGCTCGGCTCAACTGGAACCATTCGCTTCCTTCCCTCGTCACCGCGTTCAATGCACAGCTTCCAACGGATATCGCTGTCCAAAGCGTCGAACGGGTTCGAAACGATTTCGACCCGAGGCGCGACGCGGTCAGCCGAAGCTACCGCTACCAGGTCGTCGTTCATTCTATCCGTCAGCCATTGGCAGAACGGATGGCATGGCGAACGTACAAACCTTTGGACAAGGCGAGGCTCCTCGAAGCTGAACGGCGCTTTTTGGGAACACATGATTTCGCTGCTTTCGGCTCTGCGCCGGAAAAAGGCGGAAACACTGTCCGGATCGTTTATCGAAGCCATTGGACTCAGGTCGGACCTGATGCATATCAGTACGACGTAGAAGCGAATGGGTTTTTATACCGAATGGTACGGCGAATGGTCTACCTTCAGGTACTCAACGCTCAAGGTCTATTGGAAGATAACGCGCTGGAAAACGGTATTGAGAATCAGGTTCAGCTAAAGGCAGGGCTTGCCCCTTCCGCAGGACTGACGCTCATCGGAGTGACATACCCGCGCTGGATTACGGAAGCGGATGAGACGGAAAATTAGAAGTGCAATCGGTTAGATAGTTTTAATGGGAGAATGACTAGTGGAAAAGACCTACGTCATTAAAGGTGAACCGCAAAATGATTGGCTGCTCGTTGACGCGAACGG
>DAOUFB010000037.1:0-5751 GCA_034430135.1 Flexilinea sp.
CGACAAACCTATTTGTAAACCCCACTACATCGAAGTCATAGCCTATAATACCTTTATGCGAACACTCGCATAAAAGAAAAGGACTTACGACTAATCGGATGGAAACGGCTTAAAATCTGTCGATCGCAAGATCGTGTGGGTTCGACCCCCACTCGCGCTACTAAAAAAAAGGACTTCTACGCGAAGTCTTTTTTCTATTCTTCTCGAAGCGACACATTTTTGCCTTGCGATTTCAACTGCCCCCTAAGTTTAGGAGTACTAACCAGAACTTCGCGGAATCTTCTCCGTTTCCATATGCCAACGAAACGGTTACACTTAACGCCATGCAAAAGGAATATAAAATTAAAGCTGAAATATACGAAATCGAATCAGAAAAGCAAAAAAGCCCCTCTTGGATCACGCTCATTCTGACGCTGATCCCGTTATTCTTCAGCCTTGTTTTCTGGTTGGCAATCATCGCTTTCGCGCTGATCATTGTATACCTCCTCCTCTTTGTCGTTTAGCGGCTCTTCACCGCTTATAGCCGGATTCTGTACTGCCGTTCTTTTGCGTTCCGAAAAGAAGAGAAACTGTCTCACTGCCATTCTGACGCATTACTCAGGATCCAATTAGTTCTAACGATTGAGTTATTCGGCTTACAAATAATTAGCTCCCCAAAATTAAAAACGCCTACCCATAACTCTGGATAGGCGTTTTTATCACTCCCTGAGCCGCGCGGCTGCGCCAAATATATCATCCGCGTCAAAGCTGGAAACCGCTTGAACAACATCCAGATAATAGTTTGCTTGTATTTCTATGTTGCCTTTCGCCGTTTCAAACGTTAGAAAAACGGATCCGTCAACATCAATAATTGGTTTCTTATAGCTTACGTCGCCATTAAAATACCGGACGACTGCTTCAAAAGCCTCGTTATAAGATTCGATATTTGCGGACTTGCTTAGAATATACTCAATTCGCATCCTACTTCTCAATTCCCAAAGCCCGATTCACCTGCTGATTCGTCGTCTTTAACGTTAAAAATTACTTTATGAGTGTCCTTTTCTCGGGTCATTCCCACGCCGGTCAGTTAAGCAGGATTATAGCCCCCGGACTGTTGCGTGAATACAATCTTTCGTATCACATTTATATTCATAAGAATTTCCCGTAACAATAAAATGGATCATCCCACCACAAACGGGGCACTCAGCCGTTTTCTTTCCGGGCTCGGAAAAGATACGATCAAGCTGATTCATCAATCCGCGCTTTTCATCTTTCGTCATATCTTTCATCACGCAGCCACCCCGTCCATAAACTCGATATTCCCATCCATCATACCAGCGCCAATCACAAACCAGCACATTAGCACGGCACCGCGTTTCAGCGCCCGGCTTAGCCGAAAAAAAGGACTTCTACGCGAAGTCCTTTTTGAGTCTCATCGGAATGATTTTTTCGGTTTCGAATAATACGTCTCACGCATCGGAAGCTTCGATCTCAGTACGCCGTCCATCGCATAATAAGCCCCAGCCGCCGCGGGCGCAGTCGGAATCGAGGCGATTTCGCCAATCCCCTTCGAGCCGTAAGCCACACCGAGATACTCATTCTTTTCAACGTAAATCGCCTGAATCGGCGGCGCATCCGTCGCGCGCATCAGCCCTAAAGTTCCGAACTTCTTCGGCGGGACGCAATCCGGACACGGGAAATCTTCGGTCAGCGCATACCCGAGTCCCATCAGCACGCCGCCCTCAATCTGCCCCTGAATCGCGACCGGGTTCACGACCCTGCCCGAGTCGTGCGCGGCATAAACCTTTTCGACTTTCCCGTCGTCGTCCAGAATGACAACATGCGTCGCGTACCCATAGGCGATATGCGACTTCGGATTCGGGACATCCGCACCCAATTTATCCGTCGGTTCAAAATATTCCGCGTAATATTCGCGTCCCTCGAGCTCATCAAGTCCGCCCGCCGCGTCCATTTCCGCGCGCAGCATTTCCGACACGCGACGAATCGCCTCACCGGAGATGAGCGTCTGGCGTGAACCGGACGTCGTTCCAGAATCCGGCGCCAACTCCGAGTTCGATCCCATATACTGAATCCGGTCGCGTCCGATCTTGACGGTTTCAGCGATGACTTGAACGAAAACGGTCGCACAGCCCTGACCAATATCCGACGCACCGCAATAAAGCTCAATTTTTCCGCCTCGAACGATGAGTTTCGCGCGCCCCTTATCGGGAAGTCCGACGCCGACGCCAGAGTTCTTCATCGCACAGGCAATTCCCGCCCGTCCCGGATGGGCTTCGTAAACGTCCTTAACCGCTTCGAGCGTTTCTTTCAGCGCAGTTGAAACATCCGCGATCTGCCCATTGGGAAGGACTTTACCCGGTTCAATCGCGTTCCGATAACGAATTTCCCATGGCGATATCCCGACCTTTTCCGCAAGCAGGTTGATATTTTGCTCCAGCGCGAACTCGCTCTGGCAGACGCCAAAGCCGCGGTACGCGCCCGCCGGCGGGTTATTAGTGTAATAGCCATAGCCGCGGATATCCGTATTCTGGTAACAGTATGGTCCGACCGAATGGGTACAGGCACGTTCCAGAACCGGACCGCAAAGCGACGCATAAGCGCCGGTATCGAAGTAAATATCACAATCCAGCGCGGTGAAAATACCGTTTTCGTCGCAGCCAAGGGTGAACGTCCCCTCCATGGCATGGCGCTTCGGATGGAACGCGAGCGATTCCTCGCGGGAAAATTTGACTTTGACCGGACGCTGAACTTTCCATGCCGCAAGAGCAGCAATATGCTGAGCGGAGACGTCTTCTTTTCCGCCAAACCCGCCGCCGACGAGCTTATTTTCAACGACGACCCGCTCCTGTTCCCAACCAAACATGATCGCCACTTCATGACGCGTATCGAAAACAGACTGGTCCGAGGAGTAAATCTTGATTCCGTCTTTATACGGGAACGCAATCGCGCATTCCGGTTCCATAAACGCATGTTCCGTTATCGGCGTCGAATAGCTCTGCGTCACGACGTACTTCGAATTCGCGAGCGCCGTTTTCGCGTCGCCGCGCGTGACATGGCGCGTTTGGCAGAGGTTCCCTTTTGAATGAACCAGCGGCGCATGCGGCGCCATCGCCTCCGCGATCGACCGAACCGGCGTCAGCGGTTCATATTCAATTTTGACGAGTCCCTTCGCGACTTCAAGAATCTTCGGCGTTTCCGCGACGACCAGGCAGATCGCGTCGCCCATCATGCGCGTCACGGAGCCGACCGGAATCATCGTGTCCCAGTCCTGCTGGATATGCCCGACTTTATTATGCGGAACGTCCTCAGCGGTCAGCACCGCCAGCACGCCGGGCAACGAGAGCGCCGGGGCAGCGTCAATCGAAAGGACGCGCGCACGCGGATATGCGGAACGAACCGCCGAGGCATGAACCATCCCCTCCATCACGACGTCATCGACGTACTCGCCCGTCCCGAGGACTTTATCGCGGACGTCAATTCGAAACGCCTTGTCCCCAACGCCGAACGCACCTTTCCGTTCGAAAGCTTCGTCAATATCAATTTCGCCGCGCAGAATTGCCGCAACCATCGATATGCCCTCGATAATCTTCGTGTACCCGGTGCAGCGACAGAGATTCCCGCGCAAAGCGACGCGGATCTCTTCTTCGGTCGGATTCAGGTTCTGGTCGAGGAGCGCCTTCCCGGACATGACCATTCCGGGGATACAAAAGCCGCATTGAACCGAGCCTTTCACGCCGAACGCATAAACGAAAGCTTCTTTCTCAAGCGTTGAAAGCCCTTCGACGGTCAAGATATTTTTTCCAACCGCCTTCGCCGTCGTCAGGACACAAGCGCGCGTAGCCTTTCCGTCGACAACGATCGTACAAGTCCCGCAAGCGCCCTGACTGCAGCCGTCTTTGACCGAGTGCAGCTGTAAGTCGTCGCGTAAATAGCGCAAAAGCGATTTATTTTCAGAAGTTGATTGAATTATTCCATTGACTGTAAAGGTGTATTGATCCGCCATGGCGCAGCCCTCCTGCATCTAAATCTTTCTCAAGATGTTCTGATATACCGAAAAACATCTTGGCGGTTTTTCCGGGCCTTCCCCCGCTTTGTCAGACAACTTAATTTTTTACCTGACAGCCATGTTCGTTATTTTAACGCATTTATCTCAGCGCCTGCTCATTATATAAGCAATTGATCAAGTTCTCTCATACGCTTATAATACACGCAAAGAGAAACTTGAGAGGAAGGGCGTCGACCTATGAGTTTAATTAGCCAATCCGTCCGCAAGCTGGATCATTTAGCGAAGATGTCCGGCGCTGCGAAATACGTCGAGGATGTCGTCCTCGACGGTATGTACTACGGGAAAATCGTTCGCTCCAGCGTCGCACATGGGAGATTCACCGCAATTCACACCCCCGAGATGATGCCTGAATATACACTCATCACCGCGAAAGATGTTCCAGGGAAGAACAATGTCCATATTGTTGGTGACGATCATCCTGTTTTTTCCGATGGGGAAGTTAATTTCATCGGGGAAGCCATTTGCATGATCGTGGGTCCGGACAAGCGGCAAACCGCGAAATACGCCGCCGCGACTAAAATCGACTACGAACTTCTTGAGCCGTGTTTCGATCCGAAAAAATCCAAAACAACGTTCTATGAATATGGATATGAAGAGGGAGATTGGGAAGCAGCGTTCGCCGAAGCTGATCAAGTCATCGATCATGAGATTTTTTCCGGTCATCAGGAACATGCCTACATGGAAGTTCAGGGGATGATCGCCGACTACCACGACGGGAAATTGACATTGCGCGGTTCGATGCAATGCCCATTCTACGTCCATACCGCCGTGACGCCGGTCATGGGGATGAAACCGGAAGACGTCGCCGTCATCGCGGACGAGACGGGCGGAGGCTTTGGCGGGAAGGAAGATTACCCATCGATCCTGGGCTCGCAGGTTGCGGTCGCTTCGTATAAAGTCGGGCATCCGGTAAAATGCGTTTTCGACCGCCGCGAAGATATTACCTGCACGTCGAAGCGCCATCCGGCGTTCATGCGTTACCGGTTCGCGATTAAGGACGGGAAAGTCACCGCCGTAGATTCCGATATTCTCTATGACGGCGGCGGCTATACGACGCTTTCCATGGTCGTTCTCCAGCGCGGGCTCATCGGCGCGCTCAGCGTTTATACGTTCCCGCGTTATCGTGTTCATGGCAAAGCCGTCCAGACGCATACCGTCCCGAACGGCGCGTTTCGTGGGTTCGGCGGACCGCAAACGTTCTTCGCCATGGAACTGATGATGAACCATGTTGCGCGGGCGCTCGGACGCAATCCGCTCAACTTCAGAAAGGAATATGCCGCAAAGAAGGGGCAAATGTCCCCGACTCATGGGATTTTCCATTTCGATATTCCGATTCCCGCCATGCTCGACCAGATCGCGGAAGCCGCGGACTACTATCGGAAAGTCGAAGCTTATAAAAACCAGACCGGGCGTTACCGCCGCGGGATCGGCGTTTCGTCCGTTTATCATGGCTGCGGCTTCACCGGCGCGGGCGAACGGGATCTTATCAAAGCCGTCTTCAAACTCCATAAATACGCCGACGATACGGTCGAAATTCTCGCCGCCGCCGTTGACATGGGTCAGGGCGTAAAAACGACTTTCCGAAAAATCGCCGCGGAGGTTCTGGAGCTTCCGGTTGAGCGCGTCATTATCATCAACCCCAACACGGATCGCGTTCCCAATTCTGGTCCGACCGTCGCCAGCCG
>DAOUFB010000038.1:0-16248 GCA_034430135.1 Flexilinea sp.
CGACAAACCTATTTGTAAACCCCACTACATCGAAGTCATAGCCTATAATACCTTTATGCGAACACCCGCATAAAAGAAAAGGACTTACGACTAATCGGGTGGAAACGGCTTAAAATCTGTCGATTACGGTTGTTTTCTCAATGACATGTGCTCTTTTGTTTGAAAAGCAAACGAAACTAAATATTGTCTACAGATGCTTGATCTTCATTCCATTTGTTGTCCCGGTGACAGTAATGGGCATGGTTTGGAAAATGATATATGAACCTCAATATGGCGTGATTAATCAGATTTTGGGACTATTCGGAATTACTGGACCGCAATGGCTATATGATTCAAATATTGCTTTGCTGGCTGTGATCATTTTCAATGTATGGAAAGAATTTGGAATGTATGCAATCATCCTGATAGGCGGGCTCCAGAAAATTCCGAGAGATCTGTATGAATCAGCTGCAGTAGAAGGGGCAGGACACGCCCAGACGATTTGGTATATAACGATACCGATGTTGAAACCGATTTTCTTTTTCGTTACAACAATTATTATTATCAATTCCTTTAAAGCATTTGACCATATCTGGGTCATGACTGGTGGGGGCCCGGGTAATTCGACGGCTACTCTGGTGACGTATATTTATTCAAAAGTCTTTGATAATGTAGGTCTGGCTTCAGCTGCATCCGTAATATTGTTCATTTTAGTCTTTATTGTCTCAATATTCAAAACACGGGCTAAAAAAGAGGATAATCTCTATGATTAATCAGAAACAACCTGTAACACTAAGAATACTGAGGACACTGATTGTCCTGGTTGTATCATTGTTTTCAATTTTCCCTTTTTGGATCATGTTGAAAAGTTCTTTTGAACCTTACACTTCAATTGTTTCGCTTGATTTTCATCTTTTACCGGAAACACCGAGTTTCGCAAATTATATTGATGTATGTAAAAATTACCATCTTCTAAGATGGTTTGGAAATTCACTGATTGTCGCCTTTTTTGCTATTGCGCTGAATATAGTTGTAGATGTTCTGGCAGCATACGCCTTGTCAAGGCTAGAATTTCCAGGAAAACGGATCGCAGACATGATGGTTTTAGGTTCCCAAATTATCCCTGTACAAATCATCATTGTTCCTCTTTACCTTATGATGGTGAAAATGAAATGGCTGGATTCCTATAAAGGGTTGATTCTTCCTATTGCAATCAGTCCGTTTATTATCTTCTATTTAGAACAGAGCTTTTCCCAAATACCGCATGTTCTCGATGAAGCAGCGACTCTAGATGGATGTTCAAAGATAGATGTTCTATGGAATGTCATCATTCCAAATTCAAAATCAGCTATAGGAACTGGTGCGTTGCTTAAATTTATGTGGGTTTGGGGAGATTACATGTGGCCGTCACTTGTAACTAAGAAAACAGTTATGAGGACGCTTCCTGTCGGTATTGCAACATTTCAGCGGGCGGGAGGAACTTTTCCATGGGAGTTAATCATGCCTGCCGCTGTGATTTCGTCTGTACCGATTATTTTGTTGTTCCTTTTTCTTCAGAAATACTTTATTGCTGGCCTGACAGAAGGGGCTGTGAAAGGATGAATATAAAAATTATGAATACATATCAAGAAAAACCACGTGTAATTCCTATTTCTGATCATGCAGAAGTGCTTGTGGTGGGAGGAGGCCCTGCAGGATTCGGTGCAGCGTTGACATCTGCTCGGATGGGGAAGAAAACGATCATTGTAGAACAAACTGGTTCTATTGGCGGTGTCGCTACTACAGGATTAATGAGCCATTGGACTGGCCATCAAGAGGGTGGCGTTTTCATGGAGCTTCTAATTAAAGCTCAAGATTGTGAATGTCCGCAGATTATCAATCCTGAAAAACTGAAACTCCTTCTTTTCGATATGTTACATGAAGCCGGAGTTAAAATACTGCTCTATTCCTTTTTCAGTGATGTCATTATGGAAGAGAATCGCGTAACGGGGATTGTTATAGAAAGTAAGTCCGGACGTGAGGCGATTACATGTGATATGCTGATTGATTCGACCGGTGATGGCGATGTGGCTTATAAGGCGGGAGCTCCATATGAAAAGGGTCGGAATGAAGATGGTGGAATGCAACCAATGTCGATCATGTTCAAGTTGGGCGGCGTAGATATGGATCGAGCAGAGTTTTTCTGGGGATTTGAGGACACAATCGAACTGCCGGAGGGTGACCTTCAGCAGCTTGGACGGAAGTACCTTCCTAAGCCTGCAGGACATGTACTGCTTTATCCGTCCTCATTGCCTGGTGTTGTAACAGTAAATATGACTAATTCCATCGATGTTGATGGAACTGATGTAAGGGATATGAATAAGGCGGAATATGAATGCCGGCGGCAGATTCCAGCAATTGTTGAATTCTTGCGCAGATTTGTTCCTGGGTATGAAGCGTGTTATGTGTGTGATTCTTCTAATTATATAGGAGTACGCGAAACTAGACGATTCAAAGCTTCATATCAATTAACAGAAAATGATATCCTTGATGCAAGAACTTTCGACGATTGGGTCGTTACCAGATCACGCTTCAATTTTGATTTGCATAATGTTAGTGGAGCAGGATTGGATGCAAACGGGGCCCAAAAAGCTTTCACGCAAAAGAATTGTTACACGATTCCACTTCGTTGCTTTATCCCACAGAATATAGAGGGATTGCTTCTTAATGGAAGAAATATTTCCGGTACCCATAAAGCCCATTCAAATTACCGAGTAATGCCGATATGTGTCAATATGGGACAGGCAATGGGAATTGTTGCTTCTTTATGTATTGACAGAAAACAGAAACCTTTGGAATTGCCTATTGAAGAAATTCAAAAAGTACTGCGATTACAGAATGTCGAACCATAGGAGATATCATGAATAAATACACTGCAAATAGAATGGATTGCTCACCAGAAATATTGAATGGATTGGAAAAAATCACGGAATCCCTTTCATTGATCTATGGGACAAAAAGAGAAATTCTCACAAAAGATCAAAATGGTGTATGTATAAGAACATCTAAGCTGAAGAAACTGGCAATGGATGGATGTTTCAAGGATTATGAATCAGAATTTGTCCGAGGATTAATATGTAGTTGCAATATACCAGAAGACGGAGGTAAAACCGGAGTAATTCTGAGTTTTAACATTATAAAAAGAATGTTGAAATATGATCTTACGATTCCTGAGAGCCTTGACTTAGCCGATGCAATTGAAACGAAATCCAAAAAAGTTGTTTCAGAATTGTCTGTGATGAATGAAGGTATACTTCCAGGTGGTGGATTATTACTCGAAAATATAAAAAGACCGGTCATAAAAGCTTTGAAAAGCGAAGGTTACTCAGAAGATCTTGGAACTTGTGTTATGGAAGCCTTTACGAAACCATTGCTTATACTTGCTACTAATGCAGGAAAGGAACCACACGAAGTTTTTGAAAGAGTTCGCGGATTAGCCCCTAACCAATTCTACAGCTTAAATCATAATGGTTTGGAAAGATCTATTGACGGGTCTACAATAACGAGCGATATTTACCAATTTGGGCTGAATGTTGAAAGTGGAAAAATTGAGAATCTTATGGTATCTGGAATAACAGAAATGGAAGATTATTATGTTAATGCTATAAGCTTTGCGGTTAATATCTGTAAATCTGTGATTTTGGTGAAAACAGTTCTATAAATTTAATTCGATTAATAAACCATTTTGAGCTGATTTTTCATATCAAAAAGAGAAGCCTTATTATCTGATGAAATATCTGCCATATCATTGATATGATAGAAGAAGATCAGATACTCCCATCGAAGATCTGCAGGGTATCTACTGATAATGTGTCACTCAGGTGCAGTTCATAAGTCAAAACAGTATTGATTTTGTCTCCTGTTTTCAATGAGATTTCTCTAACTGAAGGAACACGGCCGAACTGCAAAATCAGTTCGGCCTTTGCCTTTTTATACTTCTGAAGTTTCGAATAAGTATACGCTTTGGATTTTCCGACTGTATTGATATCACGCACTCCCCAAAAGACTGCCTTTTGTACACAAATGAAAGCATAAGTAAGAAATTTAACATTGCTGCCCGGATCATAAGTGCGTATCGCCTGTATCAGGCCCAGATAACCGTTCTGGACATTATCCTGTATATCCGCCCCATCCGTCATAATGGATTTCTTGTATTTATTCGCGATTTTATAAACCAGAGGTGTACATTCTTCACATATGCTGTTTTCGATGATTCCTTTTTCTGTTACGGGACTGTTTATGTATTGTTCAATCAGCATATCGATTTTGTTCTTTTCGTCCATCATTTATCCTCCGAATAACCTTTTCGATATGGCTTTTACCAAAGGCAGCAGTATGAATATCAGTGCGATGTATATAATGCTCCCGATCACATTTGCGGTCTGACTGTCTGTGCGTTTTTCTTCTCCGGCCTGTTTGAACAGCTGATAGTATGCACCCTGCCGGAACAGTTTCATACCGACCAGGATCGCAAACACAAGGTATGATATTTCCACAGCCAGTGCCCCCAAACCGGATAAAACACCGGTGATTGCATCTGTCTGCCTTACAGTCATATGTAAGAATAAAGATTTCTTCACTTATTTCTCTCTGTCTCAAAAATTGATATACGCGAGGTCGCATACAGCAAACAGATACCAGCACATTCCCAGATATCCGGCCATAAAGACAACTATGGTCAGCACATTCAAAACCAGTGTGATCTTCCCTGTTTTTTTGTTGTTCATCATATGACCAATCACTCTCCAATGAGTGTACAAAAAGCGGAATGGCCGGATTACGATTTCGGTGAGTTGTCAAAGTAAATGCAACTTTTCACCTTAAAAAGTGGGAAAGAGCGAATTACGCATAAAACAGGCTGCCAGAAAGCAAAAAAGATGGTAATGACTGCTGATTATGGCGTGCTCAATCCGAAGAAACCGAACAATTCTGGAAGAAACAGGCGCGTCAAAGAGAAGGTTTACAAGTTTTTATTTGTTCGGAATAAGTAATTGCAACCCTGTTTACCATGAACTGCTGCATTTACTTTTTCAACTCACTATCACTGACTTCATATAATGAATTAAAGATAAATCCTCAGGTCTCCGCCAGAAAAACTGGTAAACTCTCATGGATAGGATCGTCTCAATAGGCGGCATTCCATCAAAACGAGAAGAACTGGAGTCATCGCATCGCAATGCGTCGAGAACGGATATCCGATAACGTATACTGGTTTCAGAGTGAAGACTACGCGCAAGTCACAGCTGGGGTCATCGCCGGACCGCAGTGGGCTATCGTCGTAGATACGCTCGTTTTTCCGGAGGAAGCGAAAGCCATCCGCAAGTTTGTCACGGATGAGCTTGGGTTGCCAATCCGATACCTCATCAATACCCATTCTCATTCCGATCATGCTTGGGGCAACTGTTTCTTTCCTGGCGCGACCATCATCTCGCATACAAAATGCGCCGAGTATCTCCGAGATAAAGGCGTCGCAGATCTCGAAGGAGCGAAAGAAAAAGCGCCCGAATTCGCGGAATCGAAAATCGTCATTCCGCATTTAACCTTCGACGTCGGCGAATTGACGCTTAAAGTCGGAAAGAAAAATATCATGATCCTGCTGACCCCGGGTCATAGCGACGACGGAATCAGCGTTTTCGTTGAAGAAGACCGAATCCTCTTCGCCGGCGATAGCTTTCTCTCTATTCCTCAGTTTTCCGGCGGTGATATTGACCAAAGCGCCGAAACGATCAAGAAGATCCATGCCCTTCAGCTCGAAAATATTATTCAAGGGCATGGGGATATTATTCTCCGCGGCGAAATTGACGCTGTCGTTGAAGAAAACCTCGCTTACCTCGCGAAGATGAAAGAAATTGGCGCCGAAGCGCTGAAATACCGCAATCCGGCAATCTACTTGAACCAGTTTGATATCGAATCTTGCGGAAAGTCACGCGTTCTGATTGGCGGACTCGCCACCTCGATTCACATGGGCAACCTGATTGCGATTTACAAGTCCTCGCTTGCGGCGCTCGGACGCCCTGCAGAAGAAGAGTTAATCAACAATGAAACCGATGACGATGAATTCGGCGATTTCTTCGCCTCCGAGGAATCACCTATTTCGGATGCTGACGGGGATTACGACGACTTCGATGACATCGACGACGACAAGAACGAAGATTTTTAGAAAATAAAAGGAGCCGCATGAGCTCCTTTTTTGACTTCGTTATTCCTCCCGATAAATAGCGCGCTGCTCCGGGTATCGCTCCGCAATTTGCGCCTCAATTTCGAAAGATGCGTCCATTTTCGGATACAGCAGAAAATTCGTCAGGAACAGGATGAACCAAAACCCCGTAATCGGCAGCAAAATAAGCGTCAACGGAAAGAAGAGCAGCCCCAAGAGCCAATAGACAATCTGGAGCACGCTCACGCCGAGGACGGGGAAAAAGTTCTGAATCATGAACAAAATCGCGTTCCGCGCCATGATACCCAATGGCTGATCCAACAGCACGATTTGCGGAAGGAACGCCGTAAAAAACATGGTAAAAACCAGCAGGCTTACCCCTGCCATGAAAAACAACAGCAAACTCCCGCCGCGCCCAAACAGGAGGAAAATCGCCGTTAAGCCATACAGTCCCAGAAAAAGCGAGAGAAAGACGCAAGGAAGGATCGCCGCACGCCAATTCTGACGCCAGCCGCGGCGGTAATTCTCGAACCATCCGCCCGGCGCGTCACGAAGCGCTCGGTAAATCGTATCTAAAAGCGCCGCTAAAAAAGGACCCGCCAATGCGCCGCACGGAATACAGACGAGCACCGCAGCCAACGGTCTTTGGAAGCTGACAAATACCCAGAATCCTAAACCCAACGGTAAAAAACCCAAAACGGTCAACAGATTCGCAAGCCAAAACGATTTAAAATAGCGATCCAATAATTCTCGATAGCGCGGAAAACCCTTTAACCGCCCCCCCGCCGCGTAAGACGACGGCGCTTCAAAAAAACGAGACCAGCTCATTTCAATTCCTCCTGCAATTTCGCCCAAATTTCCTGCGAATACTTGCCGTCAGCATGAAGCTGACAGTTTCGACCCAACGCGTAACCCCGCCAATCCAGCATATCAAGATCAGAGCTCTCACTTCCTTTATCCAAGCAGCTCCCATCCATTCCGGCTAAGACGCCAAAATTCGTCTCAAATGATTTTGCGTCGTCGGTCAGGAAAAACAGCAGCTCACCTTTCTCCAGGTCGCCGATGAGACGGACGTTCGCGCTCAGCCGCTGCTCATAAAAGGCAGATCCCTCCGGCGGAAAAAAGTAAACGTTAACTTGAGCGATGACTTTTCCGTCCTGATTTCGGTCGCCCGCCAGCCGCTCAAACAGATCCGTTAATTCCGTGAGATACTCGGCGGGGAAAAGCGATTCACTAACGACCCCAACCTGAACATCGGGAACGACCGCGCCCCAGCCGAACGCCGAACGCAGCATCGACACGACGACGTAGAGAATGACCGCCCCCGCTGCCCAGTACCATTTTTCATACTCCCACCAGATTTCCAGCCGGGCACGAAGACGGCTTTTAAAAGACGACATCTTATTCACGCGTCGTTCCTCCATAGGCATACGTCACCGGCAGGCATACTAACGGCGGCTTGACCGTCATCTGGCTTTCAAGGAGAAGCTCGACGCATAGTTCCGCCATCTCATGAACCGGCTGGACAATCGTTGAACATTCATAGTCTAAGTCCCCAAAACGGCGAACACCGTCATACCCGATGACCTGAACGTCCTCGGGGACGCGCAGTCCCAATTCACGAAGCATCCCAATGATGATGTAAGCCAGACGATCGGTTACGCAAAACAACCCGTCGAAAAAGAGTTTCCCATCCTGCAAATGATCGCGCAGAAAAAAGAAAAACTCATCGTATGATTCGCCGTCCGCCAACACTTTCAACTCGTATTCAAGTCCTTGGACAATACAGCCGTTTTCGAAACCCGCGCGCCGCTTATTTGGTTCATTTCGCAAGTTTGACCCAATTCGCAGAAACGCAACGCTCCGGCAACCCAACTCCGCCAACTTTTCAGCCGCTAATTGCCCGCCCGCGAAATTATCGCTCGCAACGCAAGGGATCTCCGGATGAATCGAGCGGTCGATCGATACGAAACGCGTACCTCGATCGACGACAAGTTCGGGATTATACGTCAAGCCGATAATCCCGTCGAATTTATTCTGCTGTGCCATGCGGATATACTCCTGTTCCGAAGCACAATCCGCCTCCGTGCAGCAGAGAATCATTCGGTAACCGCGCTTAATCAGCGACAAATCAAGTTCATAAACCAAACTGGCAAAAAAGGGCGATTTTATATTTGGAATAAGAACCGCGACGAGGCTCGTTCGATTCGTTTTTAAGCCTTTTGCGTATTGATTCACCTGATATCCAAGCGCGGCGATCGCTGCCTGAACCTTTTCGTAATACGCTGAACCAACCGGAATCCCGTTAATGACTTTGGATACCGTTCCTAACGCGACTCCGGCCTCGCGTGCGACGTCTTTCATCGTCGGCGCTTTTCTGCCTGCCGATTCGATAGAGTCTTTTTCCAAATTTCGTTCAATTTCATCGTTTTTCATTGATCAGCATTATACCTTGTTCATGAATTTCACATAACATTTCACGTTCAATTTCATGCTCAAATCAAGTCACAGGAGATATTTGTCACTTATTCAGGTGATATTCGTCACAAGCGGTTTTTCTCGCAGAAAAGCTTGTCATTTTCAGGTTTTCTCCCGAAAAACAATCTGGTACACTTTGATTATGTTGATGAAACGTTTCATTCGTTTGACGTTTCAACGCCCAAAGAAAGAATTATCGGAAGGAGAGTCATTATGGGTGTACAGAACATTGCAATCCCGCAAAAGGCGCCGCGTCCCAAAGGAGGAACCCTCCTCCATCGAATCGCAGGCAATTGGCAGCTTTACGTAATGCTGCTCATCCCCGTCGCGATTACCGTCGTTTACAAGTACATTCCCATGTACGGAATCCAGATCGCTTTCCGCGATTATTCCGCGAGTCGGGGAATGTTCGGGAGCGACTGGGTCGGCTTCGAATGGTTCCGCCGTTTCTTCTCATCGCCGAACTGTTGGCGAATGATCCGGAACACGATCCTGTTGAGCTTCTTCTCGCTCCTTTGGGGTTTCCCGATTCCGATTATCCTTTCGCTGGTCATCAACCAGCTCCGCTTTAAACGCTTCCAGCGCATCGTTCAAACCGTCCTCTACGCGCCGCACTTCATTTCAATCATGGTCGTCTGCGGTATGATTCGGATTTTCCTGAGCCCCTCCGGCGGCTTGATCAACCTCATTTCGAACCAGCAAACCGACTTCCTCTCCTTGGCGTCAGCGTTCCGGACCATCTACATCGCCTCAGGAATATGGCAAGACGCCGGATGGGGAATTATCGTCTACATGGCGACCCTCTCGAATATTGACGTCTCGCAATATGAAGCAGCAAAAATTGACGGCGCGTCCGTCTTCCAACGCATTCGGCATATCGACATTCCGGAACTGATGCCGACGATTATCCTGATGCTGATCATGAGCGCCGGAAGTTTGATGAACGTCGGATTCGAAAAAGTCTGGCTGCTTCAGACCGACCTGAACAAAGCGACGTCCGACGTGATTTCCGTCTTCGTCTACCAGCAAGGTATCGAACAGGCAAAATACAGCTATTCGACCGCGGTCGGTTTATTCAACACTGTCGTTAACATTATCCTGTTGATCGTCGTCAACCGGATCGCAACGCGCGCTTCGGACGAAGTCCGCTTCGCATAACTTAAGGAGGATTTGATGAACCTGTCATCGCCAACCATGAAAAACTCGGGCGGCTTATCCGACCGGGCAAGCGACGTGATTCTTGTTGCGTTTTGCGTTGTGATCCTGCTCCTTGTCGCGTACCCGCTTTACTACGTCCTGATCGCGTCCGTCTCGAACCCTTATGACGTTTTCGCCGGGAAGACATTCATTCTTCCGTCGGAATTTACATGGGCAGGGTACAGCGCCGTTTTCGCCGAACCGAGCATCGTTACCGGCTACCTGAACAGCATTAAATACACCGTCATCGGAACGGTTTTCTCGGTCGTCATCCTCTTTCTTACCGCCTACCCGCTTAGCATGACCGCGTCGAAAGATCTCCCGGGGCGCAAGCTGATCAGCATCTTCTTCATCATTACGATGTATTTTGGCGGCGGTCTGATCCCGACCTACTTAATCGTTCGTCAGACAGGGCTGATCAATAACATGTGGGCGCTCTTTATTCCCGGCGGCGTCGCCGTTGGGAACATGATTATCGTCCGCAACTTTTTCGACAATTCGATTCCGCGCGAGGTCGTCGAAGCCGCGGAGATCGACGGGGCGTCGAAATGGACAACGTTCTTACGAATCGTCGTTCCGCTGAGCCGTCCGATCATGGCGGTCATGGTCGTCTTCTCCATGGTCGCGTATTGGAACGACTGGTTCACGGCGATGATCTATCTCCCCGGCGTCGAGAAAGCGCCGCTTCCGCTCGTGCTGCGCGGAATTTTGATCCGCTCGTCGGCGACCGCCTCTCAGGCGAGCACGATTTCAGGAGGTTACGCCGAATTGAACAAAATCACCGAATTGATTAAATTCGCGTCGATTATCGTCGCAGCTGCGCCGATGTTGGTTTTTTATCCGTTTGTCCAGAAATACTTTGAAAAAGGTTTTATGGCTGGGGCAGTAAAAGGCTAAAGCAAGCGAGCTTCGCCTTTTCGTCAAAAAAATTGGAAGGAAATGATGATGAAACTGAAAACTTACTGGAAAATTGTCGTATGTTGTCTTGTCGTTGCAGCGATGGCGTTTGCGCTAACCGGCTGCGGGTCGAAGGAGACGGGTCAGGTTCAAACCGAACCCGGCACCGCGAACTTGAACACTGATCAGACCGAATTCACCGTAATGGGCGCCATGAGCCCATTAAGCGGCGGATACGATAATAACGTCGTCTTGAACAAGCTCATGGAGGACACAGGGATTAAAATCACTTGGAATACTTTGAGCGATTCTGTCGGTGAACAGGTCAATATCCGCATCGCTGGCGGAGAACTTCCGGACGCGTTCCAGGGCGTCGGCTTCAGTAACTATGATCTCGCGCGATACGGCGGGGATGGGACGTTAATCGACCTGACTCCCTACTTGACCGAAGAAACGATGCCGAATCTGACGAAGATTCTCAACGAAAATCCGGATATCCGCGCCGCGATTACGATGAACGACGGAAAAATTTACGGGCTTCCCTCGGCGGAACGCATGGGAACCAGGGGTATCGGCAAAGAAGAAGACTATTCGATCTTTACCATTCCGCAATTTTCGATGATCAATAAAGCCTGGCTCGATGATTTAGGTCTCGAAGTCCCGACGACACTCGATGAGCTCCATGATGTCCTCGTCGCATTCAAGGAAAACGACATGAGCGCGAAGGTTTACGGGAACCCGGCGGGATCGACCCTCCCGATGAGCACGGGGTTTGACGAGTGGTGCTGGGGTCAGAACATCTTTTACGCGGGTTTCGGTTTCACGAACTGGCCCAATGACGTCATTTCGGACATCGTCCTGACGCCCGAAGGGAAGGTCGAATTCGTTTCCGTTTCGGATAACTACCGCGCCGCGCTGACCTACTTCCATGATTGGTTCGCGGAAGGTCTGATGGACGTCGAAATGTTCAGTCAGGACGCGACGCAGCTCATGGCAAAAACGTCTCAGGGTTACGTCGGTGTCTCAACCTGGTGGTATATTGAAGAACTCATGGGTGAATATGCGAAAGATTACGTCTTCCTCCCGATTCTTGACGGTCCCGACGGAACGCATAACGTCACCGTCCGCACCGGCGGTGGAACGAACAGCGGAAATCTTTCGATCACCCGCGCCGCGAAGAGCCCTGTGAACCTGCTTAAATTCTACGACCGCTGGTACGAGCCCGAAATCGTGATGCAGCTTCAGTACGGTCCGATCGATACTTTCTTCACGGGCAAGGACGAGAACGGAGTCTGGCTCAGCATTACGGACGATGAATCGCGCGAAAAATACGGAAAGAGTGCGGGCGAACTCAAGAGCGAACTCGAAGTTGCCGGACCGAAACTGATCCTGAGCGATTATTACAGCACGACCTTCAAAATGGAAGATCGCGCGATCGAACGGCTCGAAGACCTCTACAACTACTGGATGCCGTTCGTCAGCAACGCGACGACATACCCCATAGACGTCGTTTTCACGGCGGAGGAGTTAGACACAATTGATCAATATAGGACCGATTTCGAAAACACCGTCGCCGAAAACGAAGGACTCTGGCTGCGGGACGGCGCGCCAACGGATGAGCAATGGGAAGCCTATAAGAAGATGCTGGCAGATTCCTGCGGATTAGATAAACTGATTGCCGTCTATCAGGCTGCCTTTGACCGTTATAATAGTGTCGAAAGCGCGGATTAACGATTCAATTATAATCAGCTGATTTACCGAACGATTCACGAAACAGTTGCGAATCGAACATCCCGACGGGCGGAGAAAGAGATTTTTCCGCCCGTCGATCACGAAACGAGGTTACAAAGATGGAGAAACGATTATGAGTCAACGTCTGCAAGAAGTGCGTTCCTTTGAAGAAGACGCGGAAAAGCGAATCCCTGAATGCGCTCGTCCTATGTTTCACCTGACCGCCCGAGCGGGTTGGATGAACGATCCGAACGGCTTTTCCTATTATCAAGGTAAATATCATCTTTTCTATCAGTATCATCCTTATAAAACAATTTGGGGACCCATGTACTGGGGTCACGCGGTCAGCGACGACCTGGTTCGCTGGAAGTTTCTTCCCGCCGCGCTGGCGCCGGATCAGGAATATGATCAGGATGGCTGCTTCTCGGGCACGGCGATTGAACTTCCGGACGGGACGCATGCGCTTTTATACACCGGCGTTCGAAATGAAAATCAGAACGACGGAACGATTGAAGGCGTTCAGACGCAATGCGTCGCGCTTGGAAATGGCGTCGATTACGTAAAATATGAAAAGAACCCTGTCCTGGACGAGCGTGATTTGCCGGAGGGTGCGAGCCGGTTTGATTTCCGTGATCCGAAGATTTGGCGCAAAAGGGACGGTTCTTACCGCCTGCTTGTAGGCAGCCGATCAGTCAGAGATTTTGATGGAAAGCTGCAGCTGTATTCCAGCCCCAACGGTTTAGATTGGACCTTCCTGAAGACGCTCATCGAAAACCGCGACCGCTTCGGGCGGATGTGGGAATGTCCCGACATCTTTCCGCTCGGCGGGAAAACAATTCTCATCGTCAGCCCTCAGGATATGCTCGCCACCGATAACGAGTACCATTCCGGCAATGGGACCGTCGCAATTATCGGCTCCTACGACGACGAAACCGATACATTTATCGAGGAATCCAACCAGACGCTGGATTCCGGAATTGATTTTTACGCGCCGCAAACGGTTGAGACACCGGACGGGCGCCGTGTCATGATCGGCTGGTTCCAAAACTGGGACACGCTCAAACCGCCGACACATGAACGTGCCTGGAACGGACAGATGAGCACGCCGCGGGAACTCCACCTCCGGAATGGTCGAATCGTTCAAAGCCCCGTTCGTGAGCTCGAAACATACCGGCGCAATCCAGTTCGTTACTCTGACGTTCTCTTCTCCGGAAGCCTGAAGCTGGATGGGATCCGCGGCCGCTGTCTCGACCTTGAGATCGAACTGGAAGCGGATGATCCGAACGAGCTGTACCAGAAATTCACGATCAATTTTGCTGAAAACGAATCTTTCCATTCCTCCGTTTCCTACAAACCGGGGAAAGGAAGCCTTAAAATCGACCGCCGTTACTCGGGAACACGCCGTGCTTTCCTGACCGATCGGGCTGCGAAAATTCAAAGCGTAAACGGGCGGATCAAACTTCGGCTCATTCTCGATCGTTTCAGCGTTGAAGTCTTTGCGAACGATGGAGAAAACGTCCTGTCCATGACCCTCTACACGGTTCAGAGCGCGGACGGAATTTCATTTCACTGCGATAAGCCGGTCCGCATGAATATCACGCAATACGATTTGTGCGTTTCCAGTTAAATCAGCTATCCGGCGGTACCGTGCGTTAATCTTTTATCAGAATCGTCCGTTTTCACTGAAACTTAAAGAATTGTCTCGTATAATTCAACTGAATCAACGAGACAATTTTATGTTTGAGGTAAAAAATGACATCGACACAACAAAAACCTTTCAAAGCAGAAACCAAACAATTATTAGACATTCTCATCAATTCACTTTATTCCGACCGTGACGTTTTCCTACGCGAACTCATTTCGAACGCGGGCGACGCCATAACCCGCCTCAATTTCGAAATGTTGACCAATTTAAACGTCGTCGATCCGGACGTCGAAGCCTCCGTCCGCATTACGGGCAACAAAGACGCCAAAACGCTCATCGTTACCGATACAGGTATCGGCATGAACGCTCAGGAGGTAGAAGAGAACCTGGGGACGATCGCGAAATCCGGCGCACGTTCTTTCCTTGAAGCGACGAAAGCTCAGGGCGGATCGGCGAACGATCTCATCGGACAATTCGGCGTCGGCTTTTACGCTGCCTTTATGGTCGCGGAATCGATCGACGTGATTTCAAAATCTTTCCGACCCGGCGAAGAGGCAGTAAAATGGTCGTCCACCGGCGCCGGAACATTTACGATCGAACCGAGCTCAAAAAAATCACGAGGCACAGAAATTATTATTCACCTGAAAGATGACGCGCTCGAGTACACCGAAGAATATAAAATTCGGGAAATCGTCCGGAAACATTCCAACTATCTCCCGTACCCAATTTATATCGGCGATGGCGCGGAACGCGTCAATGCGGAAGGAACGATCTGGCGGAAGAGCCAATCCGAAGTTACGCAGGAAGACTACGATAACTTCTATCAGTCCTTTACGATGGACTTCGAGAAACCGCTCGCCAAGCTTCACCTTTCAATTGATGCCCCGTTCCAGATGTACGCGCTGCTCTACCTGCCGGCGAAACCTGAACGGACGATGTTCTCTCTTCGTCAGGAAGATGGTCTTCAGCTTTACGCACGGAAAGTCCTGATTCAGGATTACAATACGACGCTCCTCCCACGCTACTATCGCTTTTTCCAGGGCGTTATCGACTCGGAAGACATTCCGCTAAACGTGACGCGCGAGACGATGCAGGCGAACCGCGTTATTCTGACTTTAAAGAAAATCTTGACCAGTAAGGTCACGGATATGCTTAAAAAGTTGGGAACGGACGATCCGGATACTTACGCGAAATTCTGGAAATCGTTCGGCGCATATATCTGCGAAGGGATCGTGACCGATCCTGAGGCGAAAGAAAGCCTTCTTCCGCTGCTGCGTTATCGGTCGCTGAACCACGATGACGCGTACATTTCCCTCGAGACTTACGCGTCGGAGATGAAGGAAGACCAGAAAAAAATCTACTTCCTGATCGGTGAAAATATTGAAACGCTCCGAAAGAGTCCGCATCTCGAACTCCTGAAACAGCAAGGCGTCGACGTATTGCTCATGCCCGAACCGTTCGATCCCTTCGTCGTGACGCAGCTCGGTGAATATAAAGATTTCAAATTCGTCAACGCTGCAACCGACGATCCTGAAGCGTCCGAAAGCGAAGCAAAACCGGAATCCGACGAAAATAAGGAAACGACCGAATCGAACGAAAGCGAAAAAACGGAAACAGTAAAAACCACCCCGCTTTCCGAAAAGTTCAGTGCCGTGCTGGGCGATGAGGTCGAGTCCGTTCGGGAGACGAAACGTCTCGTCGATTCACCGGCGCGCCTCGTCAACGGCTCCGGTGGGATTACGCCGGAGATGCAAAAAATGTATCACCTGATGAATCAGGATTTGCCTGAGACGAAAAAAGTCCTCGAAATTAACCCGATGCATCCGCTCGTCTCGAAGATTTTCGAACTCAGCGACACGGAACTCGCCGCTGAATTGATTCGTCAGGTGTACGACAACGCCCGAATCATGGAAGGCGAAGAGCTGAACCGTGCTGAGATGGTTGCCCGGGTTCAGGACCTGATGCTGAAACTCCTGAGCCGGTAACAGCGCTTTTACCGCGCTGAGGTTGGAAAACATAACGAACCATGAGGGTGTCTCAAAACGAATTTCTGCCTGGATAATATTCACTTTTTATTAAAATCAATGTCGACAATGACCCCACTCGCCTTCGGCTCGGAGGCCTG
>DAOUFB010000039.1:0-2640 GCA_034430135.1 Flexilinea sp.
TGTATGAATACCGCCTAAATTCGACACGGGGGTCTCGGGGTGAAACCCCGGAAGGGGTTGAGGGTAGCTTGCATCCCCGAACCGCAGGGGAGCGGGAGAAGCCCTTCAAAAAAACTGTTAATAAATCGAGATGGACGGGCTCCCCCCTCTTCGGGGGGAGGCATGAACATCCGGTACCTTCAACGAATTCCCGTCACTTTTCCGTGCTGAATGCATTTTGAAGACTGTCTCTTCTTTCATATGCGCAGATTCCAGCGAAAATCACGGGCTAAAAATCCGTATCACCTTTTCCGCCCGAATAACCTTATAATAGGGGCAGGCGATATTCCCCTTGGAATATCGTCCTATTTCATTTGAGCGAATGATATGGAATCCATGAATTATCACAAGTATGCTTTTTTACATAAAGACGAAAACGGACCGCTAACAGACGGAAACCGGAAAACTTATCTAAACGGAAACGGGAACGGAAATGGCAACGGGAACGGCGAGATAGGACTCGTCGAGTATCTCAATGGCTATCCGATCCGTCCCGGACTCTTTCATACCAACGGCGCCTACGTCGTTTCAAACGGCGTCAGCTTCACCGTGACGTCCATCGGCGCAGAACGCGTCGAATTAGCGCTCTTCCGCCGTTTCGAAAAAGAACCATTTGTGACGCTCCCATTCCCGCCAAGCTGTAAAATCGGAAACGTCTATTCCATGATCGTATTCGATTTGGACTACGTCGACCTCGAATACTGCTACCGCGTTGACGGACCTTATAAGCCGGAAAAAGGACTGATTTTTGACGGGGATCGGTACTGCCTTGATCCGTACGGGCTCGCGATAACGGGACAGAGCGAATGGTGCGTCAAGCGCGACCGGAGCGACTACCGGTCACGTATCGTCTGGACAAATTTTGACTGGCAGGAAACGCGCAACCCGGAAATCCGCATGGAAGATCTCGTAATTTACGAGCTTCATGTCCGCGGCTTTACGCGCCATGAATCGTCAGGCGTGCGTCATCCGGGAACTTTCGCCGGTCTGATTGAAAAAATTCCTTATTTGCTCGAACTCGGCGTGAACTGCGTCGAACTGATGCCCGTGTTTGAGTTCAATGAAATGCTCGATGAGCGCTACTACGAAGGAAAGCAGCTGATTGATTACTGGGGCTATAACCCGATCAGCTTTTTCGCGCCGAACACTTCTTATTCCTCAAACAAAGAACATCATGAAGAAGGGACGGAGCTTAAGAAACTGATCCGCGAACTGCATCGCAACGGGATTGAAGTCATTTTAGACGTCGTTTTCAACCACACCGCGGAAGGAAACGAGAACGGTCCGGTCTTCAATCTCAAAGGACTGGATAACAACGTTTATTACATGCTCACGCCCGAAGGCAAATATCAGAATTTCAGCGGCTGCGGAAATACGCTAAACGCCAACCATCCGATCGTCCAGACCCTGATTCGGGACAGTCTCCGTTATTGGGTCACTGAATTTCATGTCGACGGCTTTCGCTTTGACTTGGCGGCAATTTTGGGACGTGCGGAAGACGGCTCGCCGCTCAATAACCCGCCGCTCCTCAAGAACATCGCCTATGACCCGATTCTGTCCCATGTCAAGCTCATCGCTGAAGCTTGGGACGCGGGCGGACTTTATCAGGTCGGCTCATTCCCGTCCTGGAAGCGCTGGTCAGAATGGAACGGGCGTTACCGCGATGATTTACGCCGATTCTTAAAAGGCGATCCAGGCTGTGCGATGACCGCCGCGCTCCGAATCGCGGGTTCCCGCGACTTATATCATCCGGACGCGCGCGGCTATCACGCCTCGATCAACTTCATGACCTGCCACGACGGCTTTTCGCTCCATGACCTCTACACCTATAACGAGAAACATAACCTCGCCAACGGCTGGAACAACACCGACGGGGAAAACACCAACCATTCATGGAACTGCGGCGAAGAAGGCGAATGCGACGACCCCGAAGTCAATGCGCTCCGCCGTAAGCTGGTCAAAAACGCGCTTGCCGTGCTGCTCGTGTCGCATGGCACACCGATGCTGCGAGCTGGAGATGAAATGGGGAAAACCCAGCGCGGCAACAACAACGCCTACTGCCAGGATAACGAAATTTCCTGGCTCGACTGGAACGACCTAAAACGAAACGCAGAATTGTTTGATTTCTGCCGATGGCTGATTCACTATCGTCAGGCACACCCCTCGATCCGCAGCTGCCAGACGGTTCCGGAATCGGGGTATGATCCGGTTCAATTTTTGGGTCTTGACGGGGAGGAGCTCCGAGACGAAATGGAAACGTTATTCGTCGGGCTCCTGTATAGCGGGCGGACGTCTCAGGGCGAAGCCGACGAATATCACTATGTCGCAATCAATGCACATTGGGAACCTGCCGTTGGGGTCCTGCCCTCGCTTCCGGACGGTTACAGGTTTAAACTGATCCTGAATACGGGCGACGACAACGGAAAGGGGTTCGGCGACGAGGTCAGTCAGAAACCGCTGTCCGAAGACGGGCTAAAGCTCGAGCCGCGCTCCGTAATTCTTCTCCGCAGCGTCCAGGAATAGATAAGAATTTGAAAAAGAGGCTGTCCCAAAATGCTTTTTGCGTGGGAAAGAGACGTGAATATTTTTATAGTATCGAGA
>DAOUFB010000040.1:0-12054 GCA_034430135.1 Flexilinea sp.
CATGGCACAATCCTGGAACCGAACGGTCGACGACGGCTTCGTCGACATGGAACAAATCATGAAACGCCTCGAATGGCTGGATAACGAACGGCGCAAGGACAAGAGCCGGATTACTGCTTTGGAAAGCCGAATCACGGATCTCAACACGAGCAATACGCTCCTCCAGACGGAGCTGAAAGATACGCACGAGGAGATTGCCAAATTTACGAACCTGTATAATCGGATCGACCTCGTGGATCATCAAATTTCGCAGCTCCGAATCGACGCCTTCCGGCAGATCGAGGAACGTGACAAGTCGCACACCGAACGCGAAAAAGAGATCGACACAGCTCGGCGGAATGGGATGGATTCGGTCAACCGAACGCTCAGCGAACTCCGAAAGTCGATCGAACCGCTCCAGGAAATCCGGAAAACGCTGCTGACCCGAAATGAAGAATATTTCCGTCTGAACCGCATGATCGAAGAAGTCAACTCGCGCATTGAGTCGGCGTCTCTCGATAAGGAAGAATACGGACGTTTCCAAAAGACCATTGAAGAAAACCGGAAACAGGACGCAAAGCGCGTGACCGACGTTCATACCGAGATGGCTGCCTACCGGAAACGCATTGACGAAATGCGGGGGCGCGTTGACCTCGTCAACGACAACCTGCGCCGCATTGAGCAGCGCATGAATGAACTTCTCTCGACCGAATCGGAACGGAAACAGTCCGTTCTGACGTTCCAGGAAAAGCAGTCGCTCCAACTGCTCGAGTTTGAAAAGACCTGGCAGGAATGGAAAAAGGCGTTTGACGAAATCGTCCTGAAAGCCGCCGGTCTCGAGACCCAAATGCAATCGATCGAAAACACGCAGCGCTCCGTCAAGCGTTCGCAGGATACGCTCGATGAAGTCACGAACCGTTTCGATCGCCGGACGAACGAGCTGGTCGAAATGGAACGGTTAATGGAAGAGAAGCTGCGCCAGGAGTGGACCCAGTTTAAGGAAGACAACCAAAAACGGTGGCAGTCATACCAACTTGGGCAGGAAGAAATTTTCAATGACCATAAACGCGTGACTGAAACGCTCCAAACGCGGTTACAATCCATTGAAGATAACTACGCGACACAAATGGACGACGTCAACTTACGCGATGAGCTCTACGTGTCGCAAATGCAGGAACTCTACACCCTGATTCGCAGCTGGCTCGAAAAAATGGGGAAGACGGAGTGATCGGGAAAATAAACCTGATGCGTCAGGAAAATAAAAAGGACGAATCATACAGATATGAAAAAAATTACAGTCATTGGCACGGGTTACGTCGGTTTGGTCACGGGCGCGTGCTTCGCGGATTTAGGCAACTTTGTAACTTGCCTCGACATTAACGAAAAACGAATTGCCGACCTTCGAAACGGCATTATGCCGATTTATGAACCGGGACTTGACCAGATCGTTGAACGCTCTTACCGCGCCGGTCGGCTGAAGTTTTCGACGGATTACGCGGAAGCGCTTCAAGACGTTGAAATCATTTTTATCGCCGTCGGTACGCCGTCCGGAGAAAACGGGGAAGCTGACCTGAGTTACGTCGAAACCGCGGTTCAGTCCATCGCGGAAGTAATCGAAGGTCCGTTTATCATCGTCGATAAGTCGACCGTTCCCGTCGGGACGGGTGATTGGATCGACGGCATGCTCCAAAACCACGCCAATGGCAAAACCTTTGAATTCAGCGTCGTCTCCAATCCGGAATTTTTACGCGAAGGTTCCGCGATCGGCGACTTCATGCGCCCGGATCGCGTCGTTTTAGGCTCGAAAAATCCCCGTGCCGTCGATATCATCGAGGAACTGTATGCACCGCTGCGCTGCCCGATCGTTAAGACGGATATCCGCACGGCGGAAATGATTAAATATGCCTCGAACGCGTTCCTCGCGACGAAGATTTCTTTTATCAACGAAATCGCGAATATCTGTGAAAAAGTCGGCGCCGACGTGATCGACGTCGCCCGCGGGATGGGACTCGATAACCGAATCGGTCCGAAATTCTTGAACGCCGGGATTGGCTGGGGCGGATCCTGCTTCCCGAAAGACGTGAAAGCACTGGCTCATATCGCCCGTGAATACGGGACACAGCCGCAGATGCTTGAAGCCGTTATCCGGATCAACCAGACCCAGCGTCTCCGCGTCGTTGAAAAATTGGAAGCCCTCTTCGGCGATCTAAGGGGAAAAGAAATCGGCGTCCTCGGTCTGGCGTTCAAGGCGGATACCGACGATATGCGCGAAAGTCCTGCTGCGGATATTATCGGCTGTCTGGTTCAAAAGGGAGCAATCGTCCGTGCGTATGACCCGGAAGCCATGATTCAAGCGAAACGGCTGCTGCCTGCGGCGGTGACGCTTTGTGAAAATCCGTATCAGGTTGTCGAAAACGCCGACGCGTTGGTTCTCGCGACCGAATGGAACGAGTTCAAGCAGCTCGATTTCAGGAAAGTTTCAAAACTCATGGCTCAGAAAGTCGTCATCGACGGGCGGAACCTCTGGGATCCGCAGCCGCTTACCGGTCTCGGCTTCCGCTATTTCGGCGTCGGTCTCGGGAAATACACGATTTAACCCCGAGCTTAATCGAAACTGTTCATGCTAAAGGCTCCGACCCAACATCTGGAGTTGGCACGACGGAGGGGCAACGCCTCCCCTCCGTTTTTATTTAATTAAAAAATTCGGCGGAACGTCCCCCATCCGGAAAGACGGGAGCAATTCGTTCCGCCGACAAACTTCAAACATCAGCCCCGAATCAAACTAAATGCACTAAGAAGTAATTCTTCTTTCCCCGGCGCACGACCAAATATTCACCATGCATGAAATCGCTCTTCGTCACAACCGCCGCCGCATCCGTCGCACGGCGATTATTCAGGTAAACTCCGCCTTCCGCGATCGCGCGGCGAACTTCGCCTTTCGACTTCATGAAACCGGTCGTTTCGCTCAGGAACGACGCCAGGTCAACCGGCGCACCGACCAGGTCCGCTTCGTGAATAGACTTCGACGGGACGTCCGAGAAAATATCGCGGATATCGTCCGCCGAAAGTCCGTCAATGTCGCCGCCGAAAAGCGCCGCTGACGCCTGACGCGCGTTGGAGAGCGCGGTTTCTCCATGCATCATCCGCGTCATTTCATCCGCCAACGCCTTCTGCGCCTCGCGTTCTTCCGGTCGGTTCGTAACCTGATCCTCGAGCTCCGCAATGCGCGTCGAGTCGAAGAAGGTATAGAACCGAATAAAATTCATTACGTCGCCGTCGTCCGCGTTCAGCCAGAATTGATAGAACTTATACGGAGACGTCCGTTTTGGATCGAGCCAGACCGCGCCGCCCGCTGTCTTCCCGAACTTCGTCCCGTCTTTCTTCTTAATCAGCGGGTAAACGATCCCGTAAGCGGTTTGACCTAACTTCCGGCGAATCAGTTCGACGCCCGCCGTGATGTTGCCCCATTGATCCGAGCCGCCCGCCTGTACGGTGCAGCCGTGTTCCTTGAACAAGTGATAAAAGTCGTACGATTGGAGAAGACTGTAACTGAACTCTGTGAACGAAATACCCGATTCACGGTCAATCCGCGTCCGAACCGAATCCTTCGCCAACATGGCGTTGACCGTGAAATGCTTCCCGATTTCACGAAGGAAGTCAATCAGGTTCAGTTGGTTGAGCCAATCTCCATTATTAAGAATTCGCGCCGGATTCGTCTTCACCTCGAAATCAAGGAACTGACTGAGCTGCTTTTTAATCATCTCGACGTTATGGCGCGTCTCTTCCGCGGTCAGCAAATTCCGCTCATCCGATTTTCCGCTCGGGTCACCGATCATCCCCGTCCCGCCGCCAGCCAGCGCGATTACGTGGTGACCGTACCGCTGCCAGCGAGCCAAAGCGATCATCGGGACCAAATGACCAATATGAAGCGAATCCGCGGTCGGGTCAAAGCCGTTATAGAGCGTCACCGGTTTCTCACGCAATATTTCCGGCAACCCATCGATAACGTCATGAACCATATTCCGCGATTTTAAATCATCAAAAACACTACTGAAAGTCATAACAAGAACTACCTTTCGTCCAAATCCAAACGGCTATATTTGTCGTTCAAAAATCTTTTACTGAATTAAGATTCAATCGTGAATCGGTAAATATTCGTTTCTCGAAGCTGAAAACCGCAGCGGCGATACAAACGGTTGGCGGCTTCGCGCGACGGGCGGGAAGTCAAATCAACCGTTTTCGCTCCTTCAGCTTTGGCGCGTTCAATCGCGCTGCAAACTAATTGTTCCCCGACGCCTTTGCCGCGCTGGGAGGCATCGACGACGACGTCCTCAATCCAGGAACGAACGCCGGTCGGAATTCGGAAGACAACGAGCGTCAGCATCCCGACGACATTGTCCGTTTCATCCAGCGCGAAAAATAAAATCGGCGCTTTTGACGTAATCAAGTCGCGGATTTCGTCGGTCGTCGGCGTTTTCGCGGATGAAGACAACTGCGGCAGGAGGCGCGCCATCGCCGCTTCAACCTCAGCCGAATACTCGGTTACTTCGATAATCTTCATCTCATCCTCCAAACAAATTACGCCTCAACGGGCGGAACAACTTCCCGAACATTATACTATACAGTTCCCGGCTGCGTCTTTGTACCGTTTTCATTTCGCACACACCCGTCACAGGCATAGACCTTGCACGATAAAAGGTGCAAATGGTGGCACAAATCTGTGCCCCGCCGTACTACAATTTTTATTCTTTCAGCTTTATGGAGGATTCTCATGCAAAAAGGTTTTGCACGGTTTGCGGGCGTTATCCTGATTTTCTTCGGTCTAATTCAGCTGTTGCCCATGGTCGGAATTTCAGTCGCTATCGGCAATTTTGATTTCACGAAATGGTTCCCTATCGCCTACATTCTAATCGGTATCATCGAACTCAGCGCAAGCGAAAACGGCGGCGGCTGGTTCTGGGGCTTATTCGCGATGATCTTCGGGCTAATCATGATTCGCCCGCTCTTCAACGTTCCCGTCCTGAACGCATTCCCGCTCGAAACGTTTTTCGCGCCGATTCTCGTTCTCTCTTACGGTGTAAAGTCGTTGACCGATAAGTAGCGCCGCATATCATGGGAAGCTTCACTGAATCGACAATTTTCTTCCTGCTGATAAAATTCTTTATTCTGATTTTTATCGGCTATGTCCTTCGCAAAACGAACCAGATAACGGAACAGTTTGAGAAGAATTTAGGCGCGTTTTTAATGCGCGTTGTCTTGCCGTTCAATATCATCCGCTCGGCAAATACAACTTTTTCCATGGAACTTTCACGGAATTTGATCTATTCTGGAATTTTTGCCGTTGCGTATTATGTATTCTCGCTGATCTTCCTTTTCATCCTGATGCGCTTCGTTCCTTCAACCCGAGATGAGAAGAAAATTGCGGTCACCCTTGGAACGTTTGCGAATACGAGCTTCCTCGGCTTCCCAATCGTCGAAGAACTCTTCGGACGAGCCGGACTTCTTTATGCGGTTACGTATAACTTCGTTTTTCTGTTTTCTTTCCTCGTGTTCGCGGAAGCGTACGTATCGGGGAAACGGACCGGCGTATTCAAGTCTATCATCACCAACCCGGGTATCATCGCCTCGGTTCTCGCCGTACCAATCTTCCTTTCACCGGTTAAACTGCCAGCCGTGATCGACGACTGTTTCCGGATGATGGGAAGCATGATGACGCCGATCTCGCTTTTGATTATCGGCTGCCGAATGACCTCGATTCACCTTTGGTCGATTTTTACCGATCGGCTCGCCTGGCTGGTCACCGCGATGCGGCTGGCGGTTTTCCCCGCAATCGCGTATATCCTGCTGCTTCCGTTTCACCTGGACCCAACTCTCACCGCCGCGTTAACGCTGATCACCGGACTGCCATCCGGGGCAATGAACGTGATTATCGCGAATCAGTATGACTGCGGCGTGGATCTGGCTTCGAAAGCGGTCGCCCTCTCGACGATTGTCATGCTCGCGACGCTTCCCGTTCTGATGATGGTCATAGGTTAACCACGGAGTTCGCTTTCCCGCCATGGGTTGCATCATATCAGAGGACAGGACAGAGCTAAAAATTTTGTAAATTCCGTGAGTACGAACGAATAAAAACGAGAAAATTCAGAGAAAGAAAGAAGTTGCAAACGGCAACCTGAAACGAAAAAAGTTTGAAAGTTTGCGAAATAAACTAAAATGAATCAATATTTGAAAGAAACTAATATGCTGGATTTTTCAAATCCGAGTATTCGAAAACTAATAGAGATAAAGCGTTGGAAAGAAGAAAATAAATTTGACTGTCTTAAAGCTATTTATAATTTCGTAAGAGATGATATAGCTTTTGGATACAATGTGGATGACAGTATACCCGCGTCTAAAGTTCTTGAGGACGGATATGGTCAATGCAATACCAAAGGAACTCTTTTCATGGCATTGCTTCGCGCCTGCGCAATTCCTTGCCGAATACATGGATTTACCATAGATAAACAACTGCAAAAAGGTGCAATGAGTGGTTTTGTTTATAAAAATGCGCCAAGAAATATATTTCATAGCTGGGTTGAAGTTTATTTTGAAGATAAATGGTATGAACTGGAAGCTTTTATACTGGATCAAAAATATTTATCCAAGCTGCAGAAACAATTTGCAGACTGTACCGGTTCTTTTTGCGGGTATGGTGTTGCGGTAAAAGATTTTCAGCATCCAATAATTGATTTTGACAGAAACAACACATACATACAAAGCGAGGGAATAACTCAGGATTTTGGAGTATATGATTCTCCGGATGAATTATTGAAAAATCATCATCAGGAGCTATCAGGAATTAAGACATTTGCATATCGACATTTGGGAAGGCATTTGATGAATTGGAATGTAAAGAAAATAAGAAATGCCTAAATCCCAGTTTATCTGATTGAATGTAACAACTTAAAAACAGTAAATCACAAGAAAAGCGTCAATCATATAAAAGGGCGCTTGATAAATCGCTCTTCGCCGCGCGAATCCGCCGCATCGCCGGTTCACCAACACGTAAGCTGTCAACTCGATAGGTTTTGACAGCTTTTTAATGCCATAATTCACCCGGATTATGAGACGAAAAGGGCAAAAAAAACAGACGCATGAGCGAGAAAAAATTCTACCAAATGACGCCGGAAGAACGCTTGAAGACGCTAATTCTGGAGAAAAAAATAACGCCGGATGACGCGGAAATCCTGAGCGGGGAAAAGGGGCTCAGCCTCGAATCCGCGAATTACATGATCGAAAACGTAGTCGGGACGTTCGCGCTTCCGTTAGGAATCGCGCGCGGCTTCCTGATCGACGGGAAAGAATACGACGTTCCGATGGTCATTGAAGAACCGTCCGTCGTCGCCGCTGCGTCGAACGCCGCGAAAATCGCCGCTCAAAACGGCGGTTTTACGACGTTCATCTCAGAACCGATCATGACCGGTGAAATTCAACTCGTGGGACTGTCCGACCTCGAAGAGGCATCGAAAACGATCCTGAGCCATCAAGAGGAACTCGCGTCCGCGATTGACAGCCTGAATCCTGCCCTCGCCGCTGCTGGGGGCGGTTTCTCCGATATCGAGGTAAAGCCGTTCCATACCTCGCCGGCGGGTCCGTTCCTTGTCGTTTACGTCTCGCTGAACGTCGCCGACGCCATGGGCGCAAACGCGATTAACTCAGCGTTGGAACATGTTGCTCCCATGATAGAAGACTGGACAGGGGGGAAAGCGCGGCTGCGAATCCTGACGAATTTAGCCGACCGACGTCTCGCGAAAGCCGAATGTATCTTGAAGCCTGAGACGCTCGCAACGCCCGAATACAGCGGCGAAGAAGTCCGCAACCGGATTCTGGACGGCGCAGCGCTCTCCGAGGTTGACGTATATCGTACCGTTACTCATAACAAAGGGATTTTTAACGGGATCGACGCCGTCCTCATCGCTTGCGGAAACGATTGGCGCGCGGTCGAAGCCGGCGGGCATAGTTTCGCTTTCGCAGATGGGACGCCGCATCCGCTGACGCATTGGCGCAAAGACGGCGAAGGAAACCTAATTGGAACGATCGAACTTCCTATGGCGATTGGGATCGTCGGCGGCGCGACCCGTGTCCATCCGACCGCCCAGACTGCACTGAAGCTGATGAAGATTAAAACAGCGCGGGGGCTGGCTTCAATTTTAGCCGCCGTCGGTCTGGCTCAGAACCTCGCCGCGCTGCGTGCGCTCAGTACGGTCGGCATCCAAAAAGGACATATGGCGCTCCATGCACGGCAAGTCGCGATCGCCGCCGGCGCAAAAACAAGCCAAATCGAAGCGGTCGCACAGGAATTGCGTCTCGCAAAGAATATTACAACTGATTACGCGAAGGAGATTTTATCCCGCTATGAAACTACTCAAGACTGAAAAACCCGTCGGTATTATCGGGTACGGCGCTTATATTCCGCGCTATCGAATCCGAACGGCGGAAATCGCCCGTGTTTGGCAGGGCGGCGGCGCGGGTCCCGTCAAAGAAAAATCCGTTCCCGGTCTCGATGAAGACACGATCACCATGTCCATCGAAGCCGGGCGGAACGCTTTAGCCAGGGCACAAATCGATCCCGAGCTTTTACGCGCGGTCTGGATTGGCTCCGAGTCGCATCCTTACGCCGTTAAGCCGAGCGGAACAATCGTCGCTGAAGCGCTTGGCGCGGGACGCTCCATCTCCGCCGCCGATTTTGAATTTGCCTGCAAGGCAGGAACGGAAGCCATGATCGCGGGCATGGGCATGGTTGGTTCCGGCATGGCTCAATACATGATGGCGATCGGTATGGACACCGCGCAGGGCAAACCGGGTGATGTTCTTGAATATACCGCCAGCGCTGGCGGCGCCGCGGTGATTCTCGGACCGGCTGAAGAAAGCGCCGCAGTCCTCGAAAGCGCCTACTCCTTCGTCAGCGACACGCCTGATTTCTGGCGCCGTCAGACCGCGAAATATCCGGAACATGCCCAGCGATTCACCGGCGAACCGGCTTACTTTGACCATATCGGCAGTTCACTGCGCACCTATCTTGAAGAGACCGGAACGAGCGCGAAAGATTACGCCTACGTCGTTTTTCATCAGCCTAACGCAAAATTCCCACAAAAAATCGCGAAGCAATCCGGATTCACGCCGGAACAGCTCGCGCCCGGACTCCTCTCCCCCGTTATCGGCAATACTTATTCCGGCGCAGTTCTCTTAGGACTCAGCGCAACGCTCGACATCGCCCAACCCGGCGAAAAAATTCTTTGCGTCAGTTTCGGATCCGGCGCAGGATCGGATGCGTTTTCCGTAACGGTCACGGATAAAATCGACGAAATCCGTTCGCTCGCTCCGTCGACGAAAGCATATCTCAACCGCCGCACCGAAATTGACTACGCGACCTACGCGCGCTTCCGCGATAAAATCGACTTCGATGCGTAAGGACGGACCCGAATGAAAACCGTTCCAACGCAAAAAAAACAATCCGTTATCATCGGCGCAGGTCGTCTCCCAGTCGGAGAATACTGGGATCGATCAGTCGTCAGCCTCGCGGGCGATGCTGTCCGTCTTGCGGTTCGCGACGCAGGGTCGCCCGCCATCGACGCAATCTATATTGGGAATGCGTTCGCGTCGGTACTTTCGAATCAGGCCAATTTAGGCGCACTGATAGCTGAATCTGCAGCCTTTCCGCATTGTGAAGCGATGACATTCGAAGCTGCCGGAGCGAGCGGCGGCGCCGCTTTCCGGGCTGCGCTCCTTGCCGTTGAGTCCGGCTGGGTCAGAACTGCCGTCGCCGTTGGGGTCGAAAAAATTACGGACGTCCTGACTTCGGAAGCAGAAGACGCAAAAAATCTGACCTTAAATTACGAATACGAAGGCGCGCAAGGGCTAAGCTCGGACGCGCTCGCCGCGCTGTTAGCGGCGCGGTATCTCTCGGACTTCGAGAAAGAACGGACGATTTTCTCGTCAATTGTCTTAAATGATTACGAAAACGCACGGACGAATCCCTTCGCACGCAACCGCGCCGGATTAGAGGCGGAGCGCTACGCCCGCCAGGTGATGACGATTCCGCCCTTGGGTATGTTCGATATAGCTCAAATGAGCGACGGAGCCGCAGCGGTCGTCGTCACCCGACCGGAAAACGTTCCGGCGTCTTGCCGCCGAGAACCGATACGTGTCCTCGCCTCCGCGAACGCCACGTCGCAGCTCTCGATTCACGATCGTCATCAGCTCTTGGAATACCGTGCCGCTGCTGAATCGGCGAGCCGTGCACTGAATCAAGCGGGACTGCGTTTGAAACAGGTTGACCTTTTCGAATTAGGCGACGAAAGCGTGATCGACTTAATTCTAACGCTGGAAGCGATCGGACTCTCCCGCCCTGGGTATGGCTGGAAAACGGATCGCCTGACGCTGAACCGCGGCGGCGGAAATATTGGGCGCGGGTTCCCCGTCGGTGCCGCAGGTGTCTATCAGCTGATTGAAGCGATGGACTGGCTCGCGGCACAGGGTTCCCCCAAATCCGCCTTTATTCAGGCGTTGGGCGGACGCGGCGCAACCGCGGTGACACATATTTTAACGTCATGATTAACCTCTCAAAACCTATCACGATAGCTTTTGACGCCGAAAAATGCCTATAATACGAGACGTTGCCGATCGATAGACAATCTCGGAATCAATTTAGGACGTTGCCAATCGATAGATAACTTAGAAATCAACTTGGAACCGTAAACAGGAGACAGTAAATTTTTATGGAAAATCCCCGCCACTGGCGACTAAAAAAACAACGCTACGGACTCGTTGGAGAAGAATGTCCGCACTGTGCCGCGAAAATCTTTCCACCGCGGGATGTCTGTCCGGAATGCGGACTTGAGGCAAAAACACCGTATCGATTTAGCGGCAAAGGCGAAATTTTTTCCTTTACTAAAATGGTTGAAGGTCCCGCCCCGTTCCGCCATAACGCGCCGTATTATGTCGCGTTGATCAAGCTGAACGAAGGTCCGATGATTACGGCGCAGTTAACCGACATCGGCGATGAAGAAATCAAGATCGGCGCTCCGGTCGAGATGGTAACGCGCAAACTTCGGGAAGACGGCGGAAATCATGGAACGATCCTCTATGGCTATAAGTTCCGCCCGATTTTAGAGGAAGCCGCGGTAGTCTCCTAACCTCTGTCGTTTATAATATGCCCCTATGATCAAGGGATTTTTGCAAAAACGTTATTCAAATAAATCATTTTCAGCGGTTGTCGAAGAATTCTTCGAAGCCGCTGTTTTTGGTTTTGGATTCCTTCTCCTGTACTCGATTTACCGAGCGTCACGGGGATACGCGCTGGATCATCTTTCTTCCGCGATTTCCGCGGGTTATTTGAAATTCTTATTCATTTTCCTATTATTTACGTCAGCTGCGTATCTGGTTTTTTTCGTTCTCCTGGACAAGCGGATCTGGTTGGATGCGCTGCTTGGTTTAACTTGGGCGAGCGCTCTGATCGGATTCATCGTTTTTTCAGTCGGGACGGGATATGCGGCTGAAGCCCGAATCGTCGCGATTATCATCAGCGCTTACCTCTGCCATTATTTATTCAACGTCCGGGAACTCGGGCTGGATTTCAGGCTCGGGAACCGTGCGGCGGGGATATTCCTGCTGACCGCCGTGGAGGCAATTTTTGGTTTGACCTTTATCCTTGGCGTCGCCCGTCATCGAATCTTCCTGACCTCGGATTTCGACTTAGGTATTTTTGACCAAATGTTTTACATGATGGCGCACGGAAAAGCGCCGATCACAACTTCGGTCGGCTACGCGATCAATCATATGATCGAAATTCATTTTTCACCGATTTTTTACCTGTTCGTTCCGATCTATAAGCTTTTTCCAAGCCCGGAAACCCTCCTCTTTTTACAAAGTCTTTTCGCCTGTCTGGCGGCTATCCCGCTTTACCGAATTGCCCATGCGCATGGGCTGGATCAAAAAATATCGCTTCTGCTCGCGATTGCCTTTCTTTTACAGCCCGGGTATTTCGGCGGACAGCTCAAAGACTTCCACGAAATCAAGCTTTTCCCATTCTTTTTC
>DAOUFB010000041.1:0-10588 GCA_034430135.1 Flexilinea sp.
TTATCCATACCAGGGGCCTCCCCTGTACCCCTCTTGGGGACACCCCAAACCCCGTTGCATCTGTACGAATACCGCCCAAATTCGACATGGGGTCTCAGTGTGAAACCCCGGAAGGGGTTGAGGGTAGCTTGCATCCCCGAAGCGTAGCGGAGCGGGGAGCGGATGGGGGAGTCATGGACATCTCGATACGATAAAAATATTAACATCTCTTCCCTACCGCAAAGAGCATTTTAGACCAGTCTCTTACGTTGATCGTTGAGATAAAAACTAATGCTCGGGCATTCCGGGAAGCGGGTCCTCAAACCGCCGTCCGGTCAGCGATTCAACCCAGCCGCGAATCTTCGCCTCGTACCCCAGCGTCCCGGGGCAATAAAAACCACGCTCAACGCCGTCGGGCAAATATTGCTGTTCTACGTAATGATTCGGGAAGTCATGCGGATACTGATACCCCGCGCCATGACCGAACCCTTTCGCGTCCCGCGACGGATCCATCAGGTGGACCGGGACAGAACCCGCGCCCGTCTCCCGAATCTGATTCATCGCCGAAAACAGCGCCATCGTTGAATTTGACTTCGGCGCAGTCGCAATATAGAGAATCGCTTCCGCGATCGGGTAATACCCCTCAGGCATCCCAACAAACTCGAACGCCTGAACCGCCGATGTCGCGACGACGAGCGCGTTCGGGTCAGCAAGTCCAACGTCCTCACAGGCGGAAATAACCAGCCGGCGCAGGATAAAGCGCGGCTCTTCGCCCGCCGCCAGCATCTTCGCCGCCCAATACAGCGCGGCGTCCGGATCTGACCCGCGCAGCGATTTTATAAACGCCGAAATGGTATCGTAGTGATTGTCGCCCTTTTTATCATAGGAAATTGCGCGCTTTTGAATCGACTCCGACGCGATCTCCAGCGTTACCCGGATTACCCCGTCCGGGTCCTCATCCGTGGACTCAACCGCCAGTTCCAGACCGTTCAATAAATTCCGGGCATCCCCGCCGCTCCGATCGATCAGCAGCCGCCGTGCGTCCTCGTCCACGACGACCTTTCGGTCTCCATACCCGCGCTCGCTGTCCGTTAACGCCCGATCGAGGATTCGATTCAGCGAATCTTCGCCAAGCTCTTTCAACTCGAAAATTCGGGAACGTGAAAGCAGCGCCCGATTGACCTCAAAATATGGATTTTCGGTCGTCGCTCCAATGAGCGTAATCAATCCCGATTCAACGTGCGGTAAGAGCGCGTCCTGCTGCGATTTATTCCAGCGGTGAACCTCGTCGACAAAGAGCAGCGTCCGGTCGCGATAGAGCCGTTTCCGCTCCTCCGCGTCGGCGATGACTTTTCTCAGTTCCGCCACGCCCGCCAGAACTGCGGAAACTGCCTCGAAGCGAGCTTTCGATAACGCCGCGATAAGACGCGCCAGCGTCGTTTTCCCTGTCCCGGGAGGTCCATACAGCAGAATCGACGAAAACAATCGATCGCTTTCAATCGCCCGCCGTAAGAGCTTCCCTTGTCCGAGAATATGCTCCTGCCCGACAAATTCGTCGAGCGTCCGCGGGCGTAGCCTCGCCGCCAATGGCGCCGCGCGCTCGTCTTCATTTTGGGAACGGAATTCGAATAAATCCATGTCCTGATTATACCGCGGGCGCTCGAGCCCCCTGATCTAAAACTCACCCAAATTGGCTATTCCATTCTTTCAAATCAAGTCTATAATTAGAGAAAGATAGCCAATGGGCTGTTCAAAAACTGATTGATGAAAGGACAAAACCATGAAAAAACGAAGCATATCGATCCTCCTGATTCTCGTTCTGATCCTGACGAGCGTCATTTCTGCGTACGCTCAGGAACCGACGACGGTCAAGTTGACCATTCTTGGAACGAACGACATTCATAGCCATTATGCGGAAACGCCCGATCGCGTACCAGAGGGCGAAACGGCGACAACCGGAAAAATCGGTTACGCGAAAATCAGCGCGTATAAAAAACAGCTTGAGGAAGCTGGACCGGTTCTCCTCGTTGACGCCGGCGATACGACCCATGGGCAGGTTTTCGCGACCCTGCTTCAGGGCGAATCCATTATCATGCTCATGGAAGCCGCTGGGTACGACGCAATGGCTCCCGGTAATCATGACTTCAACTATGGAAAGGACCAGCTCCTCAATTTAGCCTACATGGCGGACTTCCCAGTCCTTGCGGCGAACGTTATCTATGAAGATACCGGGATCTCATTCCTGCCGGAATACACGATCCTCACGATTGACGGAATTAAGGTCGGCATTTTCGGACTTGCCACGCCGGAAACGCTCTATAAATCTGCGCCGGCGAATACCGAAGGTCTCGTTTTCCAGGATCCCGCGAAAATCGGTGCCTGGATGGCGGATTACCTGGATCCGCATGTTGACGTCGTCCTCTGCCTGATGCATATGGGAGTTGACGAAGGCTCGGAATACGTCAGCACGAAAGTCGCCGAAGCTACCGATAAAATCGACGTCATTATCGACGGGCATAGCCACACAGCGCTGATCGATCCGATCATGGTTGGCGATACGATGATCATCCAGGCAGGCGAACACGGACGCTACATCGATCAGGTCGAACTCGAATTGTCGCTTCCGCCGGAACGCTCCGAGCACGCGACAATCGTCTCCAAGACCGGGAAACTCGTCTCTTATGAAGACCTCCTCGATCTGGAACCCGATCCGGAAATTCTCGAAACGATCGCTGGAATTGAAAAAGAAATTAGCGAAATTTCGGGAAAAGTCGTCGGGAAATCCGCAATTGACCTCGACGGCGAACGGGAAACGAACCGGACGAGCGAAACGAACCTCGGCGACCTCGTGACGGACGCCATGCTCGCCGAAACCGGCGCGGACGCAGCGTTAACGAACGGCGGCGGAATTCGCGCCTCGATCCCAGCTGGCGAGATTACCCTTGGTCAGATTATTACAACCTTCCCGTTCGGGAACTACGTCGTAACGCTCGAAACAACCGGGCAGGATCTCTTAGACGCGATGGAACTCGGATTGAGCGTTTATCCGGACACGAACGGCGGCTTCCCGCAGGTCTCCGGCATGAAAGTCACCTTCGATCCTTCGAAGGAAGCCGGCTCACGCGTCACTGAACTCCTCATCAACGGCGTTGCCGTCGATCCGGATGCGACCTATGTCCTCGCAACGAATAACTTCATGGCATCCGGCGGTGACCAGTACACGATGCTCGCAGATAATAAGATCCTCGGCGAGTTCAGTGCATTCGATGAAGTTTTAGCGAAATACCTCGCCGAAAACGAAATCAAGGAAATCAAGGTCGGCGAACGGGTGATCCCGCTCCAGTAATTGATGGATTGATTAGGTGATTAGATCATAAATGGACGGAACGAGCCGCAGCCTCCGTTTTTTCGGGGAAACGCGGTTCGCTCCGTCCAACGTTTCTTACAGTAACCACATGACTGAAACTACAAATTCTCAGAATGACTCCTCCGCCGGAAACGGTTGGAAACCGGAACTCATCGCCGAACTGGAGCGGCGCCGCAAGCTGGCGCGGTCCGGCGGCGGTCAGGCTCGTATCGACAAACAGCATGCCTCCGGGAAATTGACCGCTCGTGAGCGGATCGCTATCCTTTTCGACCCAGGCACCTTCATCGAGCTCAACGACTTGATGATCTCCCGCGTGACAGATTTCGGGATGGATAAAAAAGCGGTTCCCGGCGACGGCGTCGTGACCGGATATGGAAAAATTAATGGGCGTCTCGCTTTCGCCGCCTCACAGGACTTCACCGTCGGAGGCGGTTCGCTCGGCGAATATCACGCCAAGCGTATCACCCACGTCATGGACAAAGCGCTGGAAGCCGGCGCGCCGTTCATCTCGATTAACGACAGCGGCGGCGCCAGAATCGAAGAAGGGCTTGACGGACTTTTAGGGTATAGCGAAATTTTCAAGCGCAATACCTGGGCGTCAGGCGTAATTCCCCAAATCGCCGTCATTATGGGTCCTTGCGCAGGCGGCGCCTGCTACTCGCCTGCGATTTGCGACTTTATTTTCATGACCGAAAAACAAGCGCAAATGTACATCACGGGACCCGCGGTCGTCAAGACCGTTACCGGCGAAGAAATTACGATGGAAGAATTAGGCGGATCCGAAGTTCACATGGAAAAATCCGGCGTGGCGCATTTCTCGTACGAAAATGATCGCGCCTGCCTCGAAGGCGTCCGACAACTGCTCACCTACCTGCCTCAGAATCACCATGAGAAACCCGCCGCCATGCAATTAGAGTCCGCAGATCTTAGCGGAAAACTCCAGAAAATCATTCCCGATAATAAGTCAATTCCTTACGATATTAAGGAAGTCATTCAGGCGCTTACCGATCCGGACTCTTTCTTTGAAGTTCAACCATGGTTCGCGCTGAACATGGTCGTCGGATTCGCGCGCATGAACGGCGAAACGATCGGAATCGTCGCTAATCAGCCCAATTTTATGGCTGGTGCAATTGATTATCATGCGTCCGATAAGGCAGCCCGCTTTATCCGCTTCTGCGACTGCTTCAATATTCCGCTGCTGACGCTCGTCGACGTTCCGGCGTTCCTTCCCGGATCAGGGCAGGAACATAACGGTATCATCCGCCACGGAGCAAAGCTCCTCTACGCTTACGCAGAAGCGACCGTCGCAAAAATCAGCCTCATCCTGCGTAAAGGGTACGGCGGTGCGCTGCTGGCGATGAACTCGAAGACGATCGGCGCAGACGTCGTTTTCGCGCTGCCCACGGCGGAAATGGCGGTCATGGGAGCGGAAGGCGCCGTGAATATCGTTTTCCGCAAAGCAATCCAGGAAGCCGAAAACCCAAAAAGCAAACACGCGGAATATGTTCAGGAATACGAACGTTCCTTCTCCAATCCGTATCACGCAGCCGCCCGCGGTTTCGTCGACGAGGTGATCCTCCCCGAAGAATCGCGCGCGCGAATCATCGCTGCGTTTGACATGCTCCGAAACAAAACCCAATACCGCCCAGCAAAAAAGCACGGGAACATCCCGCTTTAGCGATTCAACGAGAGCGCAGCTCAATATCAGGATTGGGCTGCGCTCTTTCAAGAGCCAGAACCCGACCTTGACTCACTTTATCCGATAAAATTCCTTAAAATTCCGCTATAATTAAATCCCTGTCGGAATAAACATCTTTCGAGCGGGTCGTACAGTTGCGCCGAAATGTTTGATACCCGCCGAATTTTTATTGTAGGAGGCTGACTCATGGCTATCAAGCAAGCGACGAAGAATTACCAGCGTATTCCCGCCGCAACGCCCATGCCGGATTTAATCGAAATCCAGCTCGATTCGTTCGTTTTATTTCAAAAAGAAGGAATCGGCGAACTCCTCGCCGAAATTTCCCCGATTGAATCCTATACGAAAGGGATGAAGCTTTTCTTCCCGGCTAAAGACGAAATCACTGAAGAATGGGGACTTAAATTCTGGTTCGGCGACGCGAATTTCAGCGTCGAGGAATGTCTTGAACGAGACATGACCTATTCGAAACCGCTCTATGTCACCGTGCTCCTCGCCGGTTCTGAAGTTTCCGAGCCCATTCGTCAGGACATTTTCCTCGGCGATTTCCCGGAAATGACCGAAAACGGGACCTTTATCATCAACGGTTCCGAACGCGTCGTCGTTTCTCAGCTCATCCGCTCACCTGGCGTTTATTTTGAATCTACGACCGATCGAACCACGGGTCACCGTATCGCCAACGCCAAGCTCATTCCGGATCGCGGCGCTTGGATGGAATTCGAAACGCGAAAGAATGACTATTTAATCCTGAAATTCAACCGCAAGCGAACCGTCCCGATTACCGTCTTCTTGCGTGCGCTCGCCGCTGTCGACGACCGGGTTTCGCAGGATTGCCCGCTGAAAATCGGTACCGACGAAGAGCTGATGGAAATTTTTAAGGACGTCGACAACAACACCGACCGCCAATACATCGCTGCTTCGATGAAACAGGAACCGGACTGGAACAAGGATTATCCGAATATTCCGATCGCGGAAGCCGCGCTCCTTGAATTTTTCAAGCGCATTCGCCCCGGTGATCCGGTAACGCTCGAAAACGCCCGCGGTTTCCTCCAGGAACAGCTTTTCGATCACCGCCTCTACGATCTCGAACGCGTCGGGCGCTATAAACTCAACCAAAAACTCGAACTGACCGACCACATCCCGGGCAGCTACCGTAACGTCAGCACGTGGGACATCGTCGCCCTCGTCCGCCGTCTGATTGAAATCAACAACGGCGTCCGCGACAAGGACGATATTGACCACCTCGGCAACCGCCGCGTTAAGACCGTCGGCGAATTAATCAGCAACAAACTCCGCATCGGGCTGCGCCGAATGGAACGCGTCATCAAGGAACGAATGTCCATTCGCGATCAGGAACGCGTCACACCGGTTTCGCTCGTCAATATCCGCCCCGTCGTCGCGGCGATGCGCGAATTTTTCGGCTCGTCCCAACTCTCTCAGTTCATGGATCAGACGAACCCGCTCGCAGAACTCCGCCATAAGCGAACGCTCTCCGCGCTGGGCCCGGGCGGTATCCGCCGTGAACGAGCGGGCTTCGATGTCCGTGACGTCCATCATACCCACTACGGACGTATCTGCCCGATTGAAACACCGGAAGGTCCGAATATCGGTCTGATCGGCCGACTCGCGAACTTCGCGAAAATCAACGACTACGGCTTTATCGAAACGCCATATCGGAAAGTTTACCGCTGGCTCTCGAAAGACGATCCGCGCCTGATCAATCGCCAAAGTGTCAACGAAATCCGCGATACGAACGGCGGCGTGATCGTCGAAGCTGGCGAACGCATCGCAGAAAAGCACCTGAAAGCTATCGCGGCGCAGGACATCGCGCAAATCGAGATCACGCCTTATATCTCGGGCGATGTCGAATACCTTTCGGCGGACGCCGAAGATAAATTCATCATCGCGCAGTCGAATATTCGAATGAACGATTATCAGGAATTCGCCGACACGGAAATCTCGTCGCGTCAATACAGCGAATTCGCGATTTTCCCGCCATCCCAAATCGACTACATGGACGTATCGCCACAGCAGGTCGTCGGCGTCTCCGCTGCGCTCATTCCGTTCCTCGAACATGACGACGCAAACCGCGCGCTCATGGGCTCGAACATGCAGGCGCAGGCGGTTCCGCTCATCGCACCGGAAATTCCGCTCGTTTCCACGGGCATGGAAAAATACGCCGCGATCGACTCGGGTCAGGTCCTGACCGCGGCTGCGGACGGCGAAGTTCTCTCCGTTGGAGCGGATAATATCCAGGTCCGTTACGATAACGGAACGCTCCACTCGCACCAGCTCCGTAAGTATCAACGATCGAACCAGTCGACCTGTATCGACCAGCGTCCGACCGTCACCAAAGGCGAACGTTTTAAAGCGGGCGACATCCTCGCGGATTCGTCCTCAACCGTTGAAGGGAAACTCGCGCTGGGGCAGAACGTCGTCATTGCCTTCGTTTCCTGGGAAGGCGGAAACTACGAAGACGCGATCCTCGTTTCTGAACGCGTCGTCATGGACGATAAATTCTCCTCGGTTCATGTCGAAAAGCATGAACTGGAAGCACGCGACACGAAGCTCGGACCGGAAGAAATTACCCGTGATATTCCGAACGTCGGCGACGAAGCAATTAAGGACCTCGACGAAGACGGAATTATCCGAATCGGCGCCGAAGTCGGTCCTGGGGACATCCTGATCGGGAAGATTACGCCGAAAGGCGAAAAAGAATTAACGCCGGAAGAAAAACTCCTGCGTGCGATTTTCGGCGAAAAGAGCCGCGACGTTAAAGACACCTCGCTCAAAATGCCGCATGGCGAACGCGGGAAAGTCGTCGACGTCAAGATTTTCCGCCGCGATGAAAATCATGACCTCTCCGCCGGCGTCGAAACCATGGTCCGCGTTTCCGTTGCTCAGCGCCGAAAGCTGACCGCAGGCGACAAAATGGCAGGACGCCATGGGAACAAGGGTGTCGTTTCCCGCGTCGTTCCGGTCGAAGATATGCCGTACCTCGAAGACGGAACACCGATTGACATCATCCTCAATCCGCTCGGCGTTCCAGGTCGTATGAACATCGGGCAGGTTCTCGAAGTCCATCTCGGGTGGGCAGCGCTCCAGCTCGGATTCCGCGCGATTACGCCGGTCTTCGACGGCGCGACCGAATACGAAATTGAATCCGAACTCGCCCGCGCGTGGATGCAGGCGCAGGCGATCGAAGATTTCACCAACCGCGCTTGGGACTGGGTCAATCAGCAGAACGTCGCTCCCAGCGAAATCGTTGATGATAATGAAGTCCTTATCAAGTACATTGAATCGCATGTCACCGATAAAGGTCTGGACTTCTACCGAATGAATTCGGACGAATTCTACTTGAAGCATATTATTTTAAGCGAATGGCTCTCCGAACGCGGGCTGAATCCGGACACGATTCTCGACTGGGAAGACGTTCAGCCGAACGCTCCGGTCCGCTTACCGAAGGACACCGCCGCGATTAAGACCTGCCTCGCGATTTGGCTGGAAAAGAACGGCGTAAAACCTGAACAGCCCGACGACGAAGATTCGCTCCGTATCCAAACGACCAAGCTCAGCCTGGAAACGGGGAATCCGACGCCGATCTGCGGCAAGCAGACGCTCTATAACGGGAAGACGGGCGAAAAATTTGACCAGCCAGTCACCGTTGGCGTCATGACCATGCTCAAGCTCCACCACCTCGTCGAAGATAAGGTTCACGCCCGCTCGACCGGTCCGTACTCACTCGTCACGCAGCAGCCGCTCGGCGGTAAGGCGCAATTCGGCGGACAGCGCTTCGGGGAAATGGAAGTTTGGGCGCTCGAAGCTTATGGCGCGGCGTATACGCTCCAGGAAATGCTGACCGTTAAATCCGACGATATCCAGGGACGCGTTAGCACCTATGAATCAATCGTCAAGGGCAAACCGATTCAGGAACCGGGTCTTCCCGCTTCTTTCCGTGTCCTCGTCAAGGAACTCCAATCGCTCGGCTTAGCGGTTACCGCGGTCTTAGACAACGGCAAGGTTAATACCTTTGGCAAGGAAAACGAAAACGCCAAGAAGGTCGCCGTTCCGGGCGGTCTCGTTGAGAACGTCCGCGCTGATTCGACGAAGATCAGCCTCGAGGATTTACTGACGTAAGGTCTGAACAGCGAAATACATTGCGATAAATTCGCGTTCGCTGGATTGAATTCAAAAGCTGTTGACAGTGCGCTGAGCCATAATCGGATGGCGTCCTTGTCAGCAGCTTTTTGTCAAGAATGGGTACGTGTGTATCCACGGGTACGTGATCACGCTAAATGCGATCAGCTATACGATCATCAATAAGTACAAGGAATAGCAGAGATGGGCTCAAGCAAGGATTATCTGGATTTTATTTTGGATCAGCTTTCCAATTTAAAGGATGTTTCTTATCGGGCGATGATGGGAGAGTATATTCTCTATTATCGTAGTAAAATCATCGGCGGTATTTATGATGACCGCTTCCTCGTGAAACCAACGGCGTCCGCCATGGCAATGATGCCGAACGCAAGCAAGGAATTGCCCTATCCAGGCGCGAAAGAGATGCTTCTGGTTGAAGATGTGGAGAACCGCGAGTTTCTGCGCGAACTGTTTGAAGCGATGGTTGATGAACTGCCAGAGCCCAAGAAAAAGAAATGAGGTATTGCCATGACATTAAATACAGATCGGCTGATCCTGCGCCGCTGGGAAGAAAACGACGCAGAAGCTTTATTCAAGTATGCCAGTGACCCCGCCGTCGGGCCCATCGCCGGATGGTCGCCCCATACGAGCGTCGAAAACAGCCGCGAAATTATTAAAACTGTGCTCTCGGAGCCGGAGATATATGCAGTTATTTTAAAGGAAACGGGGCTGCCGGTCGGGAGTATTGGATTAAAGCTCGGGAAAGCGAGCAATATTGGAATCCCGGAGACGGAGGGGGAAGTCGGGTATTGGATCGGCGTTCCATACTGGGGACAGGGACTGATCCCAGAGGCAGTCCGGGAGATCATGCGCTATGGATTTGAAGATTTGAACCTCGAAAAAATATGGTGCGGCTACTTTGACGGGAACGAAAAATCAAAGCGGGTTCAGGAAAAATGCGGATTCCGCTATCATCACACGGCAGAAAACGTACCTTGCGCCATAGAAGGCTTGCTGCGAACCGAGCATATAACCTGCCTGTCCAAGGAAGAATGGTTATCGGCGAAATAGACGGCTCTTCGGCTATGGAAACACGGGATAAGGACCGTCCGGGACGCCGTTGGACTCTTCTTATCCCTCTCCAACTCATTTTACTTCGCTGCCGCCAGCAACGGCGTCAGCCAGCCAACCAAATCCCGCACTGTTTCCTCGATCGGGCGTGTCCGGAATCGGAGTTCATTGACCGCTTTCCGATTCGTATACAGCGCGTTCTGCGCCAGCGTGTACATTGAATAAGCCGTGAACAGCGGTTTCGTTCCGCGCAGCTGCGAAAGCCAGCCGACGAACGGCGTAAAAATCCGAACGAAACCGGTCGAAAGGTAAATCCGCGTTTTCGGCTTTCCGGAACT
>DAOUFB010000042.1:0-1789 GCA_034430135.1 Flexilinea sp.
ACGCCAGAAACGATCCTGACCGGCTGCACGATCCCGTGGTTCAGTCTGATTCGGAAATCCGGCGCTAATGTATTCGACCCCGATTCACCGTTCGGAGTTTCGATCGTTTCCGGGAACGAGGATGTCCTGAAAGGGCTGGATGCGACGTTCGATAATTTCGTCTGCGACTTTCTTTTAGGGCGTAAACAGGTTTTCATGAACTCATCGATGTTCGCGCGGGACGACGATGGGAATCGGGTCGCGCCGCAGATCGCGGGGCAGACGCTTTTCATCAAGACGGGCGACTCGATTGAAGATGGAAAGAAATACATCGAGGAATATAATCCCGCGCTGCGGGTTGCCGAGAACGCTGAAGCGGTTCAGAAGATGCTCGACCTTTTCTCTTTCAAAATCGGGCTTGGTATGGGGCGATACAGGTTCGAACCCGGAGATATTCAGACCGCGACGGAGTACACCGGACGGAAGCAGGATTTAGTCCAAAACGCAGCGAAGGAGATGATCGGCGTCGAGAAAGCGCTGACGGAACTCGTTCGGGCGCTGCTTTGGGTTGGGGCGAACGTTCTCCATATCCCAGGCATCGACGCTGACGCCGACATCGCGATTATCGCCGACGACGGTTATATCATCGACCAGGAAAGCGAGCGGAAACGCTGGGCGGAAGAGGTCGCGCAGGGGCTGCGCTCCAAACTCGAATACCGGATGAAGTTCTGCGGTGAGAGCGAGGAAGAAGCGCGAGCTGCACTGGAGCAGATTCGGGCTGAATCGCCGTCAGTCGGTGAACTGCTGGGGATGTAACGGATGATCTATCCGGAGGAATTAGCCGAGCTGGTCGGGGAAGTTTACGCGAACGAGCTGGCGCGGATCAACACAAAGTACCTGACGATGATAGCGGAGCGGATTCGGAAAATCGGAGCGCTTCGCCACGAGGATTTTCATCGTTTGGCGCGGCTGCGCGAGTATGGCGCGGACTTTGAAGCAATGGAGCGGGAGATAGCGGCGTTGACGGGGAGAACGTCAGCGGCGATTCATGAACTCATCGAGCGCGCAGCCGCCGACGCTTACAATGATTTTGAGCGGTTGGCGGAAGTAACCGGTCAGCCGCTTATCCCTTACGCAGAAAACGAGACGCTCAGGATGACGGTCGAGGCGATTTCGCGGGAAACGGCGGGGACGTTTCGGAATTTATCGAATACGTCAGCGATTGGTTATTCGGTTCGCGACGGCGCGGGAAATATCGTATTCCGCGGCGCGAGAGAGGTTTATCAGGACGCAGTCGACCGCGCGATTCATGAGGTCACGCAGGGCGTCAGCGACTTTCCGGCTGCGATGCGGAGTACGCTGCACGATTTGGCGGGTTCAGGACTGCGCCGGGTCGATTACGCGAGCGGGAATCATCGGCGGCTTGACAGCGCGGCGCGGATGAATATTTTAGACGGGACGCGAGCCGTCTATCAGGGGATTCAGGATCAGGTAGGCGACCGGCTCGGATGTGACGGAGTCGAGCTGTCGGCGCACGGGACTTGCGCGCCGGATCATCTCCCATTTCAAGGAAAACAGTACAGTTTAGCGGATTTCGACGAGCTTCAGTCTTCGCTGGCGCGTCCGTTCGGAATGTAGAGTGGAAAGACTTGGCGCGTGGCGTTCTTACTTTGAATCCTTGGGATCTCGGCATTTTTAAGGGGCTAAAGGGAATATGGGCATTATGAAGGACCATCGCTTCAAGAGCATAGGCTTCAAACTGGGTCTGATGTTCTTCCTCTTCGGCGCCGTCATCATCGCGTCGATCTTC
>DAOUFB010000043.1:0-14012 GCA_034430135.1 Flexilinea sp.
CTTGGCGGTAAATACCCGTGACGGGACTTTCACCCGTTAGAACTGTGCCATGCCCGGCACACGACCGAAAAAGAGCCTTCCGAAATTTCGGAAGGCTCTTTTCAATTCAGATTCGGGTTCAATTAATCCCGTACAACTTCGTACGGCCAGTCCATAATTCCGCCGAAATCATAAATCTTGGTGTAGCCTAAACCTTGAAGCGTCCGCGCCGACTGAGCGCTCCGATTCCCTGAGCGGCAGTAAACCAGCAGCGTTGCATCCTTATCGGTCAGAACCTTCTCCGCCACATCCGCGATCATTTCGTTCGGAATATTAATCGCGCCCAAAACGTGACCTTCCGCGAATTCCTCCGCGGTGCGAACGTCAACAACCGTCACACCGCCAGCATCCATCATTTTCTTCGCTTCAGCTGCGCTGATCTTCGTGAAAATCGCCTTTTCCTGAGCTTCCGCGCCTTCCTCCGTTTTTGACGGTTTCGATGCGCATCCGACAACCAGCAGCACCAACAGCGAAATGCCTAACAACAATAAAACCCATCGCATATTTCGAGCCATCATATCCTTTCGTCAGGTACCAATCGATTCTATTCACCGAGCAAAGGCTTCCGTTCAACCTTCTCTTCGAACCGGCCGAACAGATATGACGCAATCGTTCCAACGATCAGCATCAGAATACAGATCACAACTGCAGTCGTAAAAGACAAACCCGATTTTTCGAGACCTTCCCCGCTCAGCGCAGGGAAAACGACGACCGGGAAAATAACGATCGAAGACCCAATGACCGTCCCCAGAATAAAGTGATGCGTTCCGGCATGGAAATGATCCAACAGGTACGCCATCAAGCGCGAGAAAAGAAGAATGCACGCCACAGCACCCAGTCCAAACGGAATCAGCATCGCAAAATCGAGATCTTTAATCGCCACTGCCATCTTATCGTAAAGTCCCAGATAAATCAGGAAATTCGACGGCGACATACCAGGAACGATAAAGCCAAGCGCAAAAACCAGTCCGCTAAAGAACCAAACAATCGTGTTAGGCTTAATTTCCGTGAAGCCGCGTTTCCCAAACATGAGCAGCACAAACAGCGCTGCCGCCGTAACAATCAGGATGACCCAGTGAACCGCAGAACGTCCGCGTTCTCCCGCCGTTTTCCAAAGCGACGGGAGCGTTCCCAAAACAAAGCCGATAAACAAGCAAACGAATTGCGCTTCATATTTCCCGAACGCAGCCGCAACCGCCGTCGAAAATAAAACGAAACCAAGCACACCGCCAATTCCAATCGGCAGGAAAAAACGGAAATTTTTGACGAAATCCTTCCGGATATCGGCTAAAAACCGAATCAACGGATCATAAATTCCGAAAATAACCGCCATAACGCCGCCGGATAAACCCGGTAAAATTGCGCCGATCCCAACAATTGCACCCTTAATTAAACGAAGGAACCAATCCATTTTTGGGTAATCTCCTCAAACTTTCAATATTTTTTCCATCAAATTGTAACAAATCGAACATCATTTCCCCCAATCCGCCATGAAATCGATAACAAGACGGCGAACTCACCTAAAAACCACGAAGTCAACTTCATGACTTTCGTCGCGCACATCTATGACATTCTACAATCATGACGCTCTGTCTCTTTCTCAAATTGAACTATAATAATTAAAATTGAGCTATCATAATTTTAGGAGTTCTATCTTTTTGGAGCTGCCATGCGAATAATTCAATCTGCCGAAATCGAAGAAACTGTCCGCGAACTCGCGATCCACGCCAACACGCACATTCCGGATGACATTATCCGCGCCTTGACGATGAGCCGAGAACAGGAAACGACCGATATGGCACGGTCCGTCCTCGATGATATTCTCGAAAATGACCGGCTCGCTGCCGCGGAAGGGCTTCCCGCCTGTCAGGATACGGGAATGGCGGTCGTCTTTATCGACATCGGGCATGAAGTCCATATCGAGGGCGACCTGACCGAAGCAATCCAATCAGGCGTCCGGCGCGGCTATCGGGACGGGTTTCTCCGGAACTCAGTCGTCAGCGACCCGCTTGAACGCGTTAACACGGGGGATAACACGCCCGCAATGATTACGACGCGAATCGTTCCCGGTGATAAGCTAAAGATTACCGTGGCGCCGAAAGGATTCGGCTGCGAAAATATGAGCCGGTTGGCAATGCTGAAACCGGCTGACGGAGAAAAAGCGGTTCGGAATTTTATCCTTGAAACGATCTTAAACGCAGGACCCAACGCCTGCCCGCCCATGGTCGTAGGGGTCGGAATTGGAGGATCGTTCGATAAAGTTGCAGAAGCCGCAAAACGCGCGCTCCTCCGCCCCGTTGATTCACAAAACGAAAATCCGAAAATCGCCGCGCTCGAACGTGACTTGACCGAAGCCGCGAACCAAAGCGGTATCGGTCCGCAGGGGTTCGGCGGACGGACGACCGTCCTCGGCGTTTTAATCGAGACGCTTCCAACTCACATTGCCGCGCTCCCCGTCGCCGTTAATATCAACTGCCATTCGACGCGGCATGAAACTCGGATTTTATAGGAAAAGAACGCCATGAACCTGATTCATCTCAACGCCCCATTCATCGACCTTGAACCGTTAGCGAAGCTTCGCGCGGGCGATCGCGTATCGATCAGCGGGACAGTTTATACTGCCCGCGATGCCGCGCACAAAAAACTCATGGAATTACTGGACGCCGGAGACGCGCTCCCGTTCGACCCAGTCGGCGCCGTTATCTACTACGTCGGACCAACGCCGCCGCATCCCGGCGAAGTCATCGGATCAGCGGGCCCGACGACGGCTTCCCGTATGGACGCCTATACACCGCGCCTGTTGGACCTCGGTGTCAAGGGCATCATTGCCAAGGGACACCGCAACGCCGCCGTCCGCGAAAGTCTGGTCAGGAACAACGCCATTTATTTTGCCTCAACCGGCGGCGCGGGTGCTCTTCTCTCGAAACGGATTATTGCCTCGGAACTCATCGCTTTTCCTGAATTAGGAACGGAAGCGATTCGAAAATTAACATTAAAAGACTTCCCCGCAACGGTCGTAACGGATTTCGCCGGGTCATACCTCTATGAATCCGGTCCGGAAGCGTTCCGCCGTCAAACTCATCAGGAGTAACCGGACATGAACGATATCCATCACAAACATACACCCCTCTATGCGCAATATGCGGCAGAAATCCGCGAAAAAATTATGGTCGGAGAACTCAAACCTGGCGACCGGCTGCATTCGATATTGACCGCGGCTAAAGAATCCGGACTGAGCGCTGGAACAATCAAACAGGCTTACAAAGTCCTCACCGACGAGGGCTACCTGTCCATGGTTCGAGGCAGCGGCACCGTCGTGCGTGATTCAAGCCTGCCGTCCATGAACGATGGGGACCTCAGCTTGATCCCGGCAGGGAAACAGCTGAAAGCTGAAAAAGCGATTGACAGTCTTTTTCAGGAGTTAATCGATCTGAAATTTTCGCTCTCAGAAATAAGAATCCTCTTTGATCTGAAACTACGTCAGTTAGTGGATGAGTCGTCGAAACTGACGATCGGCGTTATCGACTGCAACCCGGAAGCGCGCCATATGATGGCGGATAAAATCGCTGAAAATCATGATTTCGACATTTTCGAATATGGGCTGGAAACCGTGCTTTCGTTTCCGGAACGCGTTCCGGAAGATTTAAGCCTGATCTTCACGACGACGACGCATGCGAACATTCTCAACGAGACTCTCCCCCCGTCGGTCAAAGTCAATCCCCTTGCCCTTTCTCCGACCGCTGAAACCATTTCAGCGATCGCTAAGCTCAGGAGCGACGAAAAAATCGCACTAATCGCGTACAGCCATGAATTTATCGGCATCATGTTGCGCACGATTCATAGTTTCGGGGACCCGAGCAGCAAGCCTGTCGTGTATCACTTCGGAACGAGCGCAAGCTTTAATAAACTATTATCCGGGAAAAATCAGGTTGACGCAGTCATCCTCCCCGCGAACTACGAACGCTTTAGTTCAAAAGCTGAACAGGAAACGATTCATCAATTCGAGAAAAGCGGCGGAAAAGTCATCCTTTTTGAATATCAAATGGATCATGGATCGTCCCTTCTCGTCGAACGGCTCATTGAACGAGCCGAGAAACAGAATCGCTGAAAAGCTACATCGTTGAAAAGGAGTAAATCTTGAACCAGCGAAAAAAAATCATTTTGGGTGTCATTGGTGCGGATGTTCACGCGGTCGGAATTCGTATTCTCGATTTCGCGTTCACCCAAGCCGGCTTTGACGTTACGAACCTCGGCGTCATGGTCAGTCAGGATGAATTCATCAACGCCGCTATCGAAACGGACGCAGACGCAATTGTCGTCTCATCGCTCTACGGGCATGGCGAATTGGATTGCCGCGGTCTGCGTGATAAATGCATCGAAGCGGGTATCGGCGATATCCTCCTCTACATCGGAGGGAATATCGTCGTCGGGAAACAGCAGTTTGAAGACGTTGAAAAGCGTTTTCTGGACATGGGATTTAATCGGGTCTTTCCGCCCGGAACCGACCCGGCGGACGGCGTCCGTCTCCTTAAGTCCGACCTAAATATTGTTGAAGCGGATGAAGGCGAATGCGAATAAAGAGGGCGCACTGTGAATCCAACGTTGTTGATTGATTTTGGTTCTACCTACACGAAACTCGTCGCAGTTGATGAAGCCAGCGGCGCGCTTCTCGGCATGGCGCAAAGTCCGACAACGGTTCAAACCGATATTAACGAAGGGCTTGCGGCTGCAAAGGAGCAGCTTGAAGCCAAAACCGAGAAGCAACTCCGCTTCAGCAAGGTACGTGCCTGTTCCAGCGCGGCAGGCGGGCTCAAGATCATCGTCTCAGGGCTCGTCGCTGACCTGACCGCGAAAGCGGCGCGCATGGCGGCACTCGGCGGCGGCGGGAAGATCCTCCGTGTCTTCGCTGGAAAACTTACGAGAAGCGACGTCGAGGACATCGTCAGCGCAAAACCCGATCTGTTTCTCCTGACCGGCGGGACGGACGGCGGCGAAGAAAAATGCATCCTCCATAACGCAGCCAGATTAGCCGAAAGCAGTCTTTCCTGCCCGATACTCGTCGCTGGGAATCGGAGCGCGGTCGATGAATGCGCGGAAACGCTCCTCGCCGCTGGGAAAAAAGTAACCGTCTGCCCCAATGTGCTGCCGCGCGTAAACGAAGTCAATATCCGACCGGTTCAGGACCAAATTCGGAAAACCTTCCTTTCGCAGATCATCTGCGCAAAAGGCTTGACCCGTATCGAGTCAATCATGGATGACATTACCATGCCGACCCCCGTTTCAGTCCTGAAAGCGCTGACGCTTCTTTCAAAGGGAACCGCGGCAACGCCCGGGCTGGGACCATTGATGGCGATTGATTTAGGCGGCGCGACGACCGATGTCTACTCCATCGCGGAAGGCAGCCCCCAGTCGTCAAATACGTTCCTGCGCGGACTCATCGAGCCGAACGAAAAACGGTCGGTTGAAGGCGACCTGGGCATGAGGATCAGTATCCATGGCATATTGGAAGCCGTCGGACTTGAGCGAATTGCGAACATCGCAGGATCATCGCCGGAAGAAGTCCTAAATTGGGTCCGCGCGGTCGATGCGCAGCATGACCTCCTGCCTCGGAATGAGCTCGAAATCCGATTGGATCATGCGTTCGCCGCCGCCGCGGTTCAGACAGCAACCATCCGCCACGCCGGAACGATTGAGGAAACGTATACCCCAATGGGACAAATCTTTATCCAGGAGGGAAAGGATCTTCGTGACCTCGAAACAGTCATCCTAATTGGCGGAGCGTTGATTCACGCCGCGCGTCCTGTCGAAATCGCGAATTTCGCCGCGTATTCGCCCGAATTTCCGTACTCGCTGCGCCCCAACCGCGTTAAAGTTTTAGTTGATAAAGCATATATTCTTTCTGCGATGGGAGTTCTTTCCGAAACGAACCCCGAAGCAGCTTTAAACCTGATGAAAAAGGAAATTATTTATGCCTGAGCTTCACTTATCGAATAACCAACTGCCGCTCGATTCGTTCATGAACGAACGCCGGGAAGTTCTTTGCGCCTGGAAAACGGGCGCCGAAGTTGATCTTGAAAAGGGCTTCGCTTATCATCATTCCCTTCCCGAGTCGAAAAAGTTTCCGGTCAAGCTCAAATCTGCAAAAAACAAGCATATCACGCTCATCCAGCCGCGCGCTGGCGTTCCGATCGTCTCGGAACATATCAAGCTCTTGACCTACTTGCAAAACGAAGGGGAAGCCGATTTGCTTCCGACGACGATCGACTCCTACACACGGCAGAACCGCTACCGCGAAGCCGAAAACGGAATCGAAGAATCGCTCCGCTCCGGACGCGCAATGCTGAATGGCTATCCAGCTGTCAATCATGGGATCGAAACCAACCGCCAGATTATCGAATCGCTCGATGTCCCTGTCCAAATTCGGCATGGGACGCCTGACGCACGGTTGTTGACCGAAATCTGCTACGCATCTGGGTTTACCTCTTACGAAGGCGGCGGCATTTCCTACAACATTCCCTATGCAAAAAACGTTTCTCTCGAGAAGACGATTCGTGACTGGCAGTACGTCGATCGCCTGACTGGACTGTATCAGGAAGCAGGAATCACGATCAACCGCGAGCCGTATGGTCCGCTGACCGGCACCCTCGTTCCGCCTTGCATTTCCCATTCCGTCGCGATTCTGGAGTCGCTCCTCGCCGCGGAACAAGGTGTTCGGGACCTGACCGTTGGTTATGGTCAATGCGGCAACTTGATTCAGGACGTCGCCGCTATGATCGTCCTCCGAGAGTTAACCGAAAAGTACCTGACGAAATTTGGTTTCGGCGACGCGGAAATTACGACCGTCCTTCATCAGTGGATGGGCGGCTTCCCGCAGGATGAACCGAAAGCGTTCGCCGTCATTTGCTGGGGATCTGCTGTCGCCGCGCTTTCTAAAGCGACGAAAGTCATCGTCAAAACGCCGCAGGAAGCCGTCGGTGTCCCGACCATGGAAGCCAACGCCGCCGGTCTCCGCGCCACGAAACAGATGATCACCATGCTTCAGGACCAGTCGCTTGACCGCGCCTCGCTGACACAGGAACATGACATAATCGAAGAAGAAACTCGTTGTATCGTCGATAAAGTTATCGAAATTGGTGACGGAAATATCGCAACGGGCGTCGTCCGCGCGTTTCAGGCAGGTATCCTCGACATTCCGTTCGCGCCGAGCAAGTACAATGCAGGGAAACTCCTTCCCGCGCGCGATAACGAAGGCGCCGTGCGGATTTTCCATCCCGGCGCGATTCCCCTCTCACCGTCGCTTCTCGAATTCCACCGCAAAAAAATCAGCGAACGGGCTAATATCGAAAAGCGCCAGGCATCATTCCAAATGGTCATTGACGACGTTTACGCGATTAGCAAAGGCCGCCTTGTCGGTCGTCCGCGTTAATATCCATCGCACGTAAAAATGAAAGAAGGAAGATAAAACTAATGAAAATCACACAAGCAGTATGTTCACCAGGTCGGACCGGATTCTATTTTGATGATCAGAAAGCGATCAAAGCCGGTGCAGGTCATGACGGAATGGCGTACAGCGGTGACCCGTTAACGCCTGGATTCGAACGCATCCGCATCCCCGGCGAAGCGGTTTCAATCCAGTTCTTACTCGAAGATGGACAAATCGCTTATGGCGACTGCGCCGCGGTTCAATATTCCGGCGCTGGCGGACGCGACCCGGTTTTTCTCGCGAAGAAATTTATGCCGATGATTGCGGAGCACGTATTCCCTGAAATCCTCAACACGGAAATCACCTCGTATGACGAAGTGATGCAAAAAGTTGAATCAATCCGCGTCGACGGGAAACCGCTCCATACCGCGATCCGCTACGGTCTGAGCCAGGCGCTTTTGGACGCCATCGCGAAATCCAATCATGAACTGATGTGCGAGACGTTAGCGCGTGAATACGGGACGACCGTCTCGGAGAAAGCCATTCCGATCTTCATGCAATCCGGCGACGCGCGCGAGCTGAACGCTGACAAGATGATTTTGAAAGGCGCCGACGTCCTTCCGCATGCGTTAATCAACAACGTCAAGGAAAAACTCGGACTCAAAGGCGAACTTCTTGTGGACTACGTCCGCTGGCTGGCAAATCGGATTAAAACGCTGCGGATTGATCCATCGTACAGTCCGGCGATTCACCTTGATGTCTATGGGACGATTGGCGAAATTTTCCCGAAAAACGATTGGATCGCGATTAGCGATTATCTCGCGAAACTCGCCGATCTCGTCGCACCGTTCCAGCTTCGCGTCGAGGGACCGATCGATTACGGCGAACATGACGCGCAGCGCGACGGTTTAGCCGCGCTGACCGCGACGCTCGACAAGCGCGGAATTCCCGTCGAAATCGTCGCGGACGAATGGTGCAACACGTTCGAGGACGTTAAGGAATTTGCTGACGCGAAAGCGGGACATATGATCCAGATTAAGACCCCTGATCTTGGATCCTTGCATAACAGCGCGAAAGCGGTACTCTACTGCAACCAGGCTGGCGTTGGCGCGTACCTCGGCGGAACCTGCAACGAAACCGACCGCTCAGCTCAGGTCACGACTCACGTCGCCATGGCGACTTCGCCTGTCCAAATGCTCGCCAAACCGGGCATGGGCGTCGACGAAGGGTTCATGATCATCTATAACGAAATGCAGCGGATTTTAGCGTTCCGCGCCGCCCGCAAGTATTTCACGGACGCAAAACGATCATAAAAAAAAGAGGCATCCATGAAACCTGAATTCAAAATCCTTTCAACGACCGCGATCTTGGGCTATGGATTCCCAATGACGTCGTTCGAAGCGGGCATGGAGAAGAAACCGGATCTGATCGCCGCTGACGCGGGATCGACCGACCCGGGTCCCTATTACCTCGGCGCGGGTATCTCATTCACCGATCGGCAGGCGGTCAAGCGCGACCTGCGCATCATGATAAAAGCCGGCGTCGCGAATAAAATCCCGGTCGTCGTCGGGACCGCGGGCGGTTCCGGCGCAGAGCCGCACCTCGATTGGTGCTACGACATCATTAAAGAGATCGCCGCCGAAGAAAAGCTCCATTTCCGAATCGCGCTTATTCATTCCGAATTTGAAAAATCTTTTGTCGTAAACGAACTGAAAGCCGGACGAATCCGCTCGCTCGACCGTGCGCCGGAACTGACCGAAGAACGGATTCTCAATTCAGAGCATATCGTTGCACAAATCGGCGTTGAACCCTATATTGCCGCATTTGACGAATCGCCGGACGTTATCCTCGCCGGACGGTCTTATGACCCGAGCGTTTTTGCGGCGCTGCCGATCATGAAAGGATTCGACCGCGGGCTGGCGCTGCATATGGGGAAGATTCTCGAATGTGCCGCGATTTGCGCATCGCCGGGTTCCGGTTCCGACTGCATGTTTGGAACACTGACCAACGATGGGTTTGAGCTCGAAGCGCTGAACTCAGCACGGAAATGCACAACGGTTTCCGTCGCCGCTCATACGCTCTACGAAAAGACGAACCCATATATTCTCCCCGGTCCGGGAGGGCATTTAGACCTGCGTAACTGCACGTTTACCGATATGGGCGGTGGGAAAATCCGCGTTGAAGGGTCAAAATTCGTTCGTGACCATCCGTACACGGTGAAGTTGGAGGGTGCGCGCTCGGTCGGTTACCGAACGGTTTCAATCGCCGGCACGCGCGATCCAATCATGATCCGCGAAATCGACCGAACGATCGAAGCCGTCAAATCGAACGTCGCCGACATTTATCAGGATCAGGGTTGGAACTATCGCTTGAACATGATCGTCTACGGAAAAGACGGGGTCATGGGCTCGCTCGAACCCAATCCATCGACCCAGTCAGCGCATGAGCTCGGCATCGTGATCGAAGCTGTCGCCGAAACGCAGGAACGCGCCGACGCTGTTTGCGCGACTGCACGCTCAACAATGCTGCACTACGGCTATCCGGGACGCATTGCGACCGCCGGGAATCTCGCATTCCCGTTCTCGCCGAGCGATTTCCATGCTGGAAAAGTCTTTGAATTTAGCGTGTATCACCTGTTGGAGACGGACGATCCGGTAGCGCCGTTCAAGATTGAAATCAACGAGCTTTAAGCGGACGGAAAGGAAACCCATGAAACGAAAACTGACTGAAATGGCGGACGTCATCCGCAGCAAAAATTCCGGACCGTATGAATTGACGCTCGACGTCCTCTTCAAAACGTTTGAAGACTTCGAAATGGCGCGGAAATCGGGGATTTTGTCCGCCGAAAAGATTTGTGAATTGTATAAAATCGAACCGGAAAAGATTATCGGAATCGTCGAATTTCCGCCGGCGAAGGCGATTAAAGTCACGATCCAGCGCCCGATCTGCTCCGGCGATTTAGGGGAAACCGATGTCTACGGGGCACAGCAGCACGCGCCGCTCCTGAGCCTCGAAATGGACGCCGACGAATAGGAGAATCAACCGATGAGCTACTCCGCCCGAATGCAAAAAAATCACCTGTTTAGCGTGTACCTCGCGCCGCGGGGAAATCCGCGCATGGCAGACGTCGGGAATCAAATCGCGCAGCTTTACATGAGCCCATTCGACTCGCTCATCGGATTTGTCGGCGAATCCGGTTCCGGGAAAAGCGTCCTGATCCGCGGGATGTTCCCCGGGCTTGAGATGACGAACGACGACGAGGGCGTTAACGTACGCCCTTTGCCGCTGCTCCAGCTGCATGACCAGGGCTTCTTCTCAGCGCATACGTACCATATCGACGTGCGCTTTGAATCCGCGTTCACACAGATGACCGACATCGTGCAAGCCATCAATGACGCGACGTCCATGGGCAAGCGCGTCATCGTGGAGCATTTCGACCTGCTCTATCCGGCGATTAAACGCAATGCGCATCTCCTCGTCGGCGTCGGCGAAGAAATCATTATCACGCGTCCGAGCCTTTTCGGACCTGACCCGCGCGACATCGCGAAAATCGTCTCGAAATCGGTTATTTTCCGCCGTATGGCACACTCCGCAGAGGACCTCTGTGAACTCTGTCTCCTCGATAAAGGGATTGGATCGTTCGAACATTCCGACGTCCGCCATGGCTTTATCCTGAGCTACATGGATAAACGCAGTATCGACATTCTCGACCTTCAGGAACGTGTCAACGAGTTGATTAAGCGCGACCTGCCCATTTCTTACGTCGATCGAACGCATATCCTCATCGGCGATCAGCGCCATTACTGCACCGGTCCGCGGATGCACGTTCGGACGACAGGCGAGATTACGAATTTCCGGCTCCATCCGGAAATCCTGGTCGATGAATTGACGGGGCGGAACATGCTCGTCGGGCTGGTTGGGACGCCGTCAGATTACAGCATTAACGACGTCAACCGAATCTTTCTATAATCGGGAACTTTTCAGGATTATTCAACGTATTAACAGTATCGGGGTTGTCATTCCCCGATACTGTTGATTAATCGAAAGGAACAACCTAATGAAAACCAGCAGCAAAGTTTCCGTATTGTTGACGATCGCCCTCGCGGCGATCCTCGCCCTGACCAGCGCCGCATTCGGTCAAAGCGCCATAGACTCCCCAGCTATTCAAAGTCTGGCGAGCCTTATTCCCACCCCTCAAATTCCAGAAGCATTTATATTTTCAATCGATTACCTGACCGATCATCGCATCTTCGTCGTCAGTGACCGTATTCAGATCATCGATTTGGCCTCAATGAAGGTCATCGAGGAAACTGAATTTCCAGAAAATATTCAAGGAGATTGGGATAAATATACGCTTTCTCACCGCGTTCAGCCGCTCGAGAAGGGCGTCGCCTGGCTCGTCCAAAAAGTTCCATGGGGAAGCAGCGATATTGTACCGGACTGTTTCTATTTCCAATTTGATGATGAACTGAACCTCGTGCGGGAATTCAAGCTCAACGACGTTCTCCCTCCCGCAGCAATCTCAATCTACTTGCTCAACCCGAGCCGCGATGGTTCCTCGTTTATATATCTGGGTTACAAACCGGACGAAACGGACATCTCGCTGCTCAACGGCAAAATTCCGCTCGATCCGGAATCGGACAAGGTTCTGTACAAGACGGAAATGGGCAACAGTGAGAAATTCAGCTGGCTTTCCAACATCCATCTTATCAATAACGGGAAAACGGTCTTTTTCGTCGGAGGAAGCCCGAATCTGAATCCCCTTTCTACCCCCACGAAATACGTTTATGGGGCGATAGGATCGGATGGAAACGGATTAAAAGTTCTCGATCCGAATACGCTCGCTAACCCTTACGAGTTTTATCAGGTCTCCGATTCCCATGGGAAAATTCCGCAGACATCGCCGATTGCGCTGTTGATTCCGGAGGATCCATTTCCTGCCCTGCCGGAAAATCCGGATGATTATGTCTTTACCGTCCCGCCTCTTAAAAGCGCATATGCCTGGAACGTTGAAACCGGCGCCGTAACCGAAATACCATTCCAGGTTCCGATGGAAGATGGAAACGCTGTTCTCTCCGAAAGCGGTTCGTTCCTCGCGACCGCGACCGCTGATGACCCGCTTACGGAAATCAATTCATTCACCGTTCGTCTTTATAATACAGCGACCGGCGAAATGATCCTGTCTCAGCAGGTTGCAGATCTCATCAAGGGCGGGATTATCAAACTTGGTGTTTCCGAAGCGGAAAAAGCCGTGAAAATCACCTATTTCAACGACGGCGAAATTTTCTTCAGCGAACTTCCGTTCGCGCCCTGAAGAAGAGAAACATTGAGGCAAAAAAATGAAACCATTCAAGCGTCTTTATAAAATAACGATGTTGTTGACGATTGTCCTCGCGGCGATCGTCGTCATTACTTTTTCCGCCCTCGCCGCGGAGGAGATTCAGGATTCCATGATTCGCGACCTGTCCGTTCTTTTCCCGAACGCGCCGCGCCCGCTTGTCCATGAGGCAATCCATTTCCTGAACCATAACCGCCTTCTCGTCGTGACCGACCAGCTGACGATCGTTGATCTTGGGACAATGGAGAAAGTGGCGGAAATTCCGAATCCGATCCCGAACAATGAATCTTTTGACTTTTCAGTACTGGATCGCGTCTATCAGCTTCAGTCCGGATTCTCCTATATTACCGAACGTTCCGATAACGGGAATTTACTCCAATACTATTTTCAGTTTGACGATGAATTGAATGTTGTTCGTGAGTTTATGATGTCCGATAAAAAACCGGAAATGCCGGAGTCGTTTGTTCCGGATTACGCGACAATGGACGTTTCGCCCGATGGAAAGGATATTTACTATTTCGGCTTCGCGATGACTTCGGGTCTGTACCGCCTTAACTTGGACACGGACGAACATACGCTCCTGTACGCGACGACCCACGACGCAAGTCTCAATACGCTTCTCGAAATCTGGTTGATCAACGACGGAAAAACCATCCTCTTTGAACAGTCGGACTGGGTCGGAGGACCGGATTTCGAATCGGAAAGGCGGCTTGGAACGATCGCGGCGGATGGAACGAACCTGATCCTCAAGGAACCGGACTTTATCGAAGAAAATCGCTCTTCAACGCACCGTGTCAGCGCCCCCGAACGCCAACCCGACACATCGCCAATTTTCCTTTTCGTTCCCGAAGACCCTCAAACGGAAACGATGGATGCTTATATCGCCTTGCCGCCGAAAACCGTGTACGCATGGAACGTTTTGACCGACGAAGTCACGCCAATCCCGCTCCAGCGTTCGCACGAAGATCAGTCCGCGGTTCTCTCGGAAAACGGGAGCTTCATCGCGACAGCGACTTACGAGGCTGAAAGCGATAACGGAGGGAAAGTCGTTTTTCGCGTATATGATACCGTGACCGGAAAAATCGCGAACCAGTTCGAACTCCTGAACCAGTCCGAAGGTCCGTTCTTGAAAGTCGCCATATCCGAGAAGGAGCGCATGATTCGAGGCATTCTGGAATATGAATATATGCGAGATGTTCAGGTCGTCGAAAT
>DAOUFB010000044.1:0-18931 GCA_034430135.1 Flexilinea sp.
GCCTGTTCAAGAATATAATTAGCGGCAAGGAACTTCCCTAATCTATGGAAAAGTGAAACAGACACGGTCATTTTCTAATCCGAAAAATGACCGTCAGGTAAAATTCAGGAAAATCCCCATGAACAAAACTCAGCATCATGGGGATTCAAATTCGGACTTCCCGTTATTTCTCCAATAAAACTCCGTTTGCGTTGAGCTCCTGAACCACACCGTCTATATCCACTTGCAATCCGACGTAATCGAGCCAGAAAACATTTCCATTGGGAAGCTCGATCTTTGCGACCGGAAGCTGGTTTGATTCGATATTTTTGACAGTTGAGAGCTCTGCGACAAGCTCCTTGAAGTCAAAGGTAAAAGCTTTTTCGCGATTTGATCCAGTATTCGTTTTCCAACCGCCGCGATCCGGTATGATACATTCCGCCATTCCCAATTTAGACGATCTCTCATCGTATTCCGCGCTGCAGATAACTTCCGTAATAACAGAGGTAAACCCATCGACCGGAATCCGGACATCTCGGTTGCTGTAAAAATCGTAATAGGACGACCTGCCATAATAATTTCCGTTCGAAACATGCAGATCTTTAATTCCTGCGACCGTCTTTTCATCCAACGTTTTAATCAGCGCTTTGCCTTCTTCGTCCTGCCGAAGGTAGGTATAGGCGCCAACGACGCGATAAAAATCATCAGAATCAAAACCGGTTGAACCTTCCTGAAACTTCAGCAGGATTTTGAACTGTTGCTGGCGGGAAAGATCCTGCGCATTGATACCAGGCACGGCAAAAGCGATACAGGCGATCAGCGCGGCGGCTAAGAAAATCGGTTCGGTTCGACGCGCACGGAAGAAGACGAACGCGAAATAAGCGAGTTCAAGAACGATGAGCGCGACGCCCAAATACCGTGACGGAGTTAGTCCATAATCTTTAATTCGGATGCCAAGCGAAAAAATCTGGAGCGCGATGAACGGAAGGAAAAACGCCGCCAGCGCATCGTTCAATTTCCGCGCTTTCGGATCGCTAAGGAAATCTCGATTAATCGTCCAAATCGGCATACCCAGAATAAACAGCGCGCTCAGAATCGGGAAAACCTCGTTCGAAGGCATGATTCGGGTAATGGCAATTTTCGCAATATAACCGTAAATTATAACGAACGCGATGGTAAGAACGGGCAGCAACACGTTCTTCGCGATCAAAGCGAAGAATTTCGCGCCGGTGCGGCTGAGCAATTCAATCGCATAAAAGAAGCCGACGGAGAAAGAAGTCATCGCGCAAAATACCCAAACGCGGGAGACGAAATCGAAATGCCGCGGAAGGAATAGAACCTGGATGATAAGCGCAATGAGAACGATCCCCGTACTCAAAACGCCAAGGACGATAACCGCAGCGAACCCATGGGCATAAATACGCGCCGCGAAAGAATCAATCGAAAGCCCTGAATGACGGATGAGCGCATAGATCGCGAGACAGACGTAAAAAAGCGCGGCAAAAAGGAAAATATTGGCGGCGCGGTTCCGGAGCGCCTCACCCCAACCGAAAGCGTTGACCTTGGGTCCCATCAGGACGTAAAGAACCGACACGCCGAGAACGAGAATCAGGCTCACGATCTTTACGGATTTCTTTCGGAACGCGTTCGACTCAACGTAGAAAAAGCCGAGAACCGTTAAATGCAGAAATGGCAGCGCAACGTGGTCGATCGGACTATTTTTTCCGTAGCTGTCAAACATGTTCGAAAAAACCGATGTCAAAATAATCAGGACAGCAATCGCCGACTGGGTGAGCGGGAAACGGCGGAAAGACTTTCGAATCGAATCGCCGCTCGTGTTTAGGATGGTTTGAATGATGTTCATTAAGTGACTCCTCTCTAAATACGTTCTTCATAAATAGACGGGCTTCAAGAAGTTGAAGTTCCGCGCTTCATCTGTATTGTACGGGAAAAGTTCGAAAGATTTGATGTTCTGAAAGACATTGATAGCCCTTGATAGTTTTTCGATGGGCTGAATTATAATTATCGCACCGGGAAATCGAAGCAGTTCTCGGAGTCCTAATTCGATGGAGGTTGCGATGGAAACACCGGGTTCATCCATGAAGGATGTAATTCGTGCGTATGAAATGTACGATGAAGCTGGACGGCTGGAAGCGGACAACGTGCGCCGCCTGGAATTCATGACGACACTGGTCTACATGAACAAGTACCTGAAAGAAGGGAATAAAATTCTGGATGTCGCGGCGGGCGGCGGCGCATACGCGCTCTACTACGCGGCTCGCGGCTGCGACGTGACCGCGCTCGATATTACCCCCTCCTACGTCGAAATTATCAAGCGCAAAGCAAAGGAACAGAATTTAGCCATTGAATCGTTCGCCAATGACGCGCGGGATTTGAGCATGTTCCCGGACGAGACTTTCGACGCCGTCTTTTGCATGGGACCCATCTATCATCTCATCGAAGCCCCGGACAGGCGAGAAGCGCTCGCTGAATCGCTTCGTGTTTTGAAGCGCGGCGGGACGATTTACGTTGCCTACATCAATAAGTTTTTCACCTTTGCACACCTGGCAACGCAAAATAAAACCTTCCTTCAGGAAAAATGGTACCAAACGATTATTGAGCATGGCGCAATGAAATCGGAAGACCCCGACTGCTTCTGGACAGACGCCTGGTTTTCAAAACCCGCGGAAATGGACGCACTCATGGCGGAATTTCCGGTCACCAAACTGGCTCACATTGCGCAAGACGGAACGGCACGAATGTTAGCCGAGCGGATCAACGATCTTAAGCCGACTTATTTCAACCGCTGGGCGGACTACCATATCCGCACCTGCGAAGAGCCATCGATTTTAGGCAGCTCGAATCATGGGCTGATCATTTGCCGCAAGCACGATTGGTAAATCGCGCTGGAATCAGCGAGAACAACAATAAAAAGACCGAGGTCATGAGCTTTCAGACCTCGGTTTTCCTTTCAAATTCAGCAGATTTTTATTTCTGCTTCCAGTTGCGCATAAATTCCGGAATGTCTTCGTCAACTGGTTTACCTTCCTTCCCGTTTTTCATGCGCTTTCCCGCGCTAACAGGCGCAGCCGCTTCAACCAGCACCGGTTTTTCTCCATCCTCAGGAATGGAAACCGTTTTGACACGGGCGAACGTTGGGACTTTCGGCGGTTCTCCGTCTTCCTCCGAGTCGTCCGGGAAGCCGGTCGCAACGACCGTGACGCGTACTTCATCCTTCATCGATGTATCCAAAACGGCACCCATGATAAAGTTGACCTCAGGGTCCGCCGTAGCGCGAATAATCGACGCAGCTTCCTCGAGTTCATACGGCGTAAAGTCCTCTCCGACCGTAATGTTGAAAAGGATACGCGTAGCGCCGTCGATCTGACGATCGATAAGGCGATTCGAAATCGCAGCCTGAGCCGCCTTGACCGCCCGATTTTCGCCAATTCCAACGCCAATCGACATCAGCGCTGAACCACCGTTCGACATAATCGTCCGCACGTCCGCAAAGTCGAGGTTAATAATCCCCTGAAGTGTAATCAGCTCTGAAATGCCCTGAACACCCTGACAAAGGATATCGTCAATCATGCGGAACGCCTTCAGCATCGGAGTATTCCGATCGACGACTTCATAGAGCCGCTGGTTCGGAACGATAATCAGGGTATCGACTTCCTTCTTCAGCGTTCGGATGCCGTTCGCTGCGGCAGTCGCACGCGGGAGACCTTCATAATCGAAAGGACGGGTCACTACGCCGATCGTCAATGCGTTGATCTCGCGGCAAAGGGAAGCGACAACCGGAGACGCACCCGTCCCAGTTCCGCCGCCCATTCCGGCTGTGATGAAAACCATATCGGCTTCCTTCAACGCTGATTTTAATTCCTCACGCGACTCCTCGGCGGCAAGACGCCCGATCTCGGGGTTCGCGCCCGCGCCGAGTCCGCGCGTAATCTTTTCGCCGATTCGAACGCGGATATCCGCCTTTGAGAGAATTAACGCCTGCGCGTCGGTATTGACCGCAATGAACTCAACACCCTGCATTCCGCTTTCAATCATCCGATTAACCGTATTACAGCCAGCGCCGCCGACGCCGACGATTTTAATACGAGCTGAGCTTTCACCGAAGTTCTGATACGTGTTTTCCATAATTTCCACCATTTCCCTTGACAAGTTACCTTTACCCATTGCAGTAGGTTCGATATGAATATGGCTTTTCTTATTAAAGATACGCCAAATTTTACAATATTAGCGCGCGATTTGCGCAGATTCGTTCGAAAAAAAGGACTTTTATGCCGTAGCCTTAACGATTCCCCCTTACGGTAAGAATTGCCTCAGAAACCGCATGACCCTTCCCATCGTCTCCCCTCGGTCGATCGTTTTCGTTCCCGGGTCTTCGACATTTTCCGTCTTCATTCGCCAATACAACAGTCCAACCGAAGTTGAAAAAGCTGGATAATCGAGCTGATCGATCATGCCGGTCAGGTTCTCTGGCTTCGCAATCCGAACTGGGAACCCGAGGACGCGAGATGCAACCCGATCAATCCCCGGCAAGTCAGCGCAGCCGCCGGTCAAAACCATACCTGCCGGCAGGAGCTGATCCATGCCTGAGCGTTTGATATCCTGACGAATAAGCTGGAAAATTTCTTCAACTCGAGAAGCGATGACAGCGGAGAGTTCTTTCCTTGAATACTTGACCGCTTCCTCCTGTCCAAATGTTCGCGCGTAGAAAAATTCCTCCTCTCCAATCAATTCCGGCAAGGCAAAGCCGTGGGTTTTCTTGACTTCTTCCGCCTCATTCGGCGGGAGATGAAAAATTTGTGCAATATCATTTGTAATATGAGCGCCTCCTATGGGTATTGAGGTTGTATGCCATACGTCATTGTTGTAGTAAATCGCTAAATCAGCGGTTCCTGCGCCAAGGTCACAAATTAATACACCGCTTTGCTTTTCAAGTTCGCTCAGAACCGCCGCAGCTGCGGAAAGCGAGTTGAGAACGAACGAATGCACTTCGATTTCATTCGCACTGATACACTGTTTCAGGTTTTCAACGGACGACGCTGCACCGGTAATAATATGCGCTTCCAAATCAAGACGCTGTCCATACATGCCGAGCGGATTGCGGATCGTTTCAAGCCCATCGACAACGTAACTGCGTTGAATCGTATGCAGGATCATGCGGTTATTCGGGATAGGAACAGCTTTCGCGGCGTCGTTCACACGGCGAATGTCGTATGCGTCGATGCTCCCGCCGACAACCCCCACGGTCGCTTTATTGTTAATGGCGCTGATATGCGAACCAGCGATCGAAACGATTGCATTTGTAATCTGGAAGTTGCATGTCCGCTCCGCCTTCCGAATTGATTTCGAGATCGCGGTCGTCGCCGCCTGAATATCATAAACCATTCCCTTGCGGACACCCGCAGACGGTTCAATCCCAACGCCGAGGATTTTTACCGCGTTCTGACTCTCGACCTGCGCAATCAGCGTGCAAATCTTGGATGTGCCGACATCAATTGTTGCTAAATTTAATCTTTCCATATCTCTCTAATCCGCATACCGAAAATACGGTGCCTTCGTAAACTCAAGACTGAGCATGCTCGGTTCGATTTCGTTTTCCTTAAAATAGCGATCCAAACTCTCCGCCATCGCCATTTTTTCATCCAGCTCGAGGTCATTAACCCCAATCCAAAGCTCATAGCCCTTTCCGCTGTCCCAACCGTAGCCATTGTCATAAGTAAAATTCAGCCGGGCATTGGACGGTTTTACGCTGTAAATATGGCGGATTGATTCGACGATCTCGCTCCGGAATTTGCTCGGGATCGTCCGATCATTCCGATTCAACGCGCCTGGGAAACTGTTCGCGAAAACGACAATTTCCGGTGAGCCCGAGGCATTTTCATAGAAGACATACCCCTGGTCATCGATCCAGAATTTGCTCCCGCCAAAATTCCATTCAACCGCTGCGGTACGCTGCTCGAAAAAGACTTCAAGCTGATTCGGGAGCAGAGCCCGAACGGTGATCGCCCGATTTTCCGGATAGCGCCGAAAAACGTTTTCCTCAATTTCATGGACCTTCACGAGGCAGATCGGCTGGTTCTTCATTCCCGTATAGTAAATCAGTTCATCGGCGTTAACAGATTCATGACCATAGACCCGAACGGACTGAACTTGAAACCAGGAAAAGCGAACGTAGAACCCTATCGCCGCGGCGAAGACCGCCGTCAAGATTCCAGCGAGAATCCGCGTCGAAACGAGGCTGTTCTTCGGGCGGCGCTTTTGAATCTCATCCGGAGATGTCGTTTTCAGCCGCTGCGCCTGAACCTGACCCCTGTCCGACGGGAACCCGATTCGATCCTGCCGTTCTTTTTTCCGTTCGCCGGAACCGAAAATCATGCGGTCGTACCTCCTTCCTCGTTCAATTCAGTCCCTTTCGGGGAGAAAACTTCGATCTCAGTCCGCAGGTCCACGCCAAAATCAACGAGAACCCGATCATGGACACGGTTCACCAGCCGCAAGAAGTCCGCAGAGGTTGCGCCCGGGTTAGTAACAAAGATGTTGCCGTGAAAACCACTGACCGCAGCCCCTCCCTCAACAGCGTTTCGCAGCCCTGCTTCGGTAATCAGCCGTCCGGCATAGTCGCCGCTCGGATTCCGGAACACAGAACCGAGTGAGCCTTGATTCTTGAAATTGAACTTATCGCGTTTCGCCCAAATCTCAGCGGACTTCGCTTCGATTTCGTCCGGATCGCGGGGGAAAAGTTCAAATTCAGCGCTTAGTATCGTTCCTGTCCTTTCGCCCGTTTTGAAAGCGGACGCACGGTAAACGAACGGGATTTCCGCTTTTTGAAGCGTAATGACTTCGTTCTTCGGCGATAAAACCGTGACGGAACGGAGCGAATCTTTAATCTCCGATCCATACGCGCCCGCGTTGCCATAGACCGCCCCCCCGACCGAACCGGGAATCCGCGTCGCCCACTCGAGTCCGCTCAGGTGATAATCCACAGTTATGCGCACGAGGTCATTCAGTGATGCGCCGGAAGCGGCGGTCACACGAACGCTCCCGCTTTCCGTTTCATGGAGACGAATTTCGTCCGACTGGTTGACGATGAGCCGTCCGTCGAAACCCGAATCCGGGAACAGGATATTCGATAAACCGCCAACGACCTTATACGGAATACCTTCATTCCGTGCGTCGATAACCGCGGTTCGGAGTTCGCCGATCGTTCGGACGATGAGCGTTTCAGCCGCAGGACCGCCTACACGAAGATTCGAAATCACCGCGATTGGCTGACCCCGGACGATTCGCGCTCGGAGTTCATCACCATTTGCGCTTGCGAGCTGTTCCATACGACGTTTCAGCGCCATCGGTCCGAATTGATTCGCGTCGCCGGCGGAAAGCGTTACGACGACATCGCCGCTCGTCAATCCTGCCGTCAGGAGCCTGACCGCATTCTCGTTCGTTTCAGCGAAAACCGCGTCCGGTCGAACGGCACGTAGAGCTTTCATCAAGTCACAGTTTCCAAAATCCGTTTCCGTTTCACGGCTGGCGTAAATCGGCGCAACAAGAATCCGATCCGCGTTTTCAAACGCATGAATGAATGATTTTAAAAGTTGCTGCGTACGCGAAAAAGTATGCGGCTGCCAGAGCGCCCATATTCTGCGCTCAGCGAACGCATCCCGCGCCGCGGCGAGCGTCGCGCGGATCTCGGTCGGATGATGCGCGTAATCATCGATGATCACGATGCCATCAGATTCGGCGGATTTTTCAAAGCGCCGCTCAGATCCGACGAATTTAGACAACGCAGCAGCAGCGGAGGTCAGATCCTGCCCTTGCAACGCGACAGCAGCGAGAGCCGCGGCAGCGTTCAAAACGTTATGAATCCCCGGTACGGAGAGCCGAACCGGTTCACGCGCGCCGGTTTCCGCCAAGACGAATTCGAAAGCAAAGCCGCCGTCTTCCGTGGGGCGTGGGTTTTCAATGCGGAAGTCGTCGTCCTTTTCAAAACCATAACGCATGACGCGCACATCCGCGCCGGACGAACGAACGATCTCAGGCTGAACCGGGTCTCCGCTTTGAAGAAGAACCGTTGCGCCGGATTTACAGCGCCGGATAAACTCACGGAACGCATCAAAGTAGACCGCTTCGGTCGGGAAACAGTCCGGATGATCCGGCTCAACCAAGGTTAGAATAGCCAGCGCAGGACGAAGCCCATGGAACATCCGGTCATACTCATCCGCTTCAATGACGAAATCCGCGCTCTTTCCATTCCGCGCGTTCGTCCCCAAATTTTTCGGCGTTGAGCCGATAATAAAACCCGGATCCGTGCCAATTTCGCTCAGAGCCCAGGCAATCATCGACGATGTCGTCGTCTTGCCGTGAGTTCCAGCCACCGCGATGACATTTCGGTTTTCGAGGAGATCGACGAGAAATTCCGAGCGTTTTTGTGTTGGGATTCCGAGACGCTTCGCCTCCGCGAATTCAGGATTATCGGCATGAACCGCGGAGGAATAAAGGACCAGATCCGCGCCGCTGACGTTAGCCGCCCGTTGCCCAACTGTGACCGGTATTTCCATCGTGCGCAGCCGTTCCGCCATCGCAGATTCCGCCTGATCCGAACCGCGAACGTTGAAGCCCTGCTCTTTCAGGACGACCGCGATCGGAGACATGCCGGTTCCGCCGATGCCGATGATATGAATGGTTGCGTTTTTATCGAGTTTCATAGTCTCTCTCGTTCTTTTTACACTTCTCTGTCAAATTCTATGCGAAGCGGCGTCGATTAAAACGTCCGCAATCGCTTCAGCTGCGTTCGGTTTCGCCAGCGACGCCATCGCGCGTCCCATTTCCGAACGTTTTTCAGGATTGTTGATAAATTCGATAATCGTTGAATAAAGCATTGCCTGCATATCCTCATCCTTGAGGAGAACTGCCGCTTTTTCACGGACGAGGTATTCAGCGTTGACGCGCTGATAGCGCCAGGCATACGGGTAAGGCACGAGAATCGCCGGAACGCCAAAAAGCGGAAATTCCCCAATCGTCGAAGCCCCAGCGCGGGAAACGATTAAGTCAGCGGCACGGAACGCCGCTCCCATCTTCTCATGCAGGTAGGGGTACCCATGATACCGTTCGCGGACGCTCTCATTCATCAGGGAGACGCGCCCAGTGACTTCGTCGTAGTTCTTTTCGCCGGTCACGTGAAGCACCTGACAATGCGAGGTCAGTTCGGGCAGGATGTTCATCAGTGCGTCGTTGATCGTGCGCGCGCCTTTCGAGCCGCCAAAGATGAAAACCGTCGGAACCTCGGCGCTAAGTCCAAACGTTTTCAGCGCCGCGTCCTTCGAGTATTCCATCAGCTCAGCCCGTGTCGGATAGCCCGTGACGACGACGTTCGCTTTCTTCGGAAGATAGGCTCGGCTCTCGTCCGCAACGACCGTGATTTTATCGGCGACTTTCGCCAGCGCGGATAAGGTCAGCGCAGGTTCAATATCCGGAATGAAGATAACCTTTTTCCGGAAAAGACCGGCGAGCGCGACCGGAAAGCCGACGTAACCGCCCGTAAAAAAGAGAACGTCGGGGTTAAATCCGCGAATAAGCTTAATCGACTGGAAGAAACCGCGGACGAGACGGAAGAAATTCCCGGGAAGCTTCCTCAGCCCAACGCCATGCAGTCCCGCGGCGGAAATTCCCTTGAATGGGACGCCCGCGCCTTCTACGAGTCCGCGCTCGATTCCATCCGCTCCGCCAACCCAGAGAACCTCGCTGACAGTCGATTTACTTTTTTGATCTTGGAGAACGGCCAAGGCTGGATACACGCCACCCCCAGTCCCTCCCCCGCAGATTAACCATTTCATCGGGTACGGTCCTTCCTTTCTCGAGTTGTAGAATCGCGGTCTCCCGCGAGATATTCAATAAAATGCCGATGCTCGCCAGCGTCACCGCCATATTCGTTCCGCCGTACGAAATCAGCGGAAGCGCGTTCCCCGCAAACGGGAAAATATTCAAGAGAACGCCGATGTTCAACAGCGCTTCAAACGTGATCCAAAGCGTAATCCCTGCGGCGAGGAGTTTTCCGAAATCGTCCGGCGCATTAATGGAAATCAGGAATCCGCGCCAAAGAATGACGAGATAAAGCGCCAGCACGACAAGCCCGCCGACGACGCCGGTTTCTTCGAGGATGACGACGTAAATCGAGTCGGTCCATGGGACGGGAAGTCCGGTCATTTTACCAATTCCCTTCCCTACGCCGGTACCAAACCAGGAGCCATTGATAATCGATTTCATAACACGCTGAATATGATACGAAGCCTCTTCCGGGTTGCGGATACCGTTGAAGTAATCGTTGGCGCGAATCCGAACTTTTTCAAAAAAGTAGTAAGCGAGAATCGAAAGAAATATCACGCCGAGGATGATAATAATGATCCAATTCTTCCGCCCCCCTGCGAGAAAGAACATCATTGCCGTCAAAACCAGAATCGTGATTGCGGCGGAGAAATCCGGCTGACCTAAAACGAGGACAGCGGAAAAGAGCGGAACGATAAACATTTCCATCGTTCGGAAATTCGCTTTTTCGATAACTTCGGTTCGCTTCGCATAAAACGCCGCAAGATAGATAATGATCACGAGTTTCGCAACTTCGGACGGCTGAATCGAACCAGCAAAAAAGGTTCGCGTCACACCTTCCGCCGCAGGAAGCAAGAGAATCAGTCCGAGCGCCAGTAACGTAATCACGAGCATCACACCCGCAAGCTGCTGATAGAAGCGGTACGGGAAGAAAAACGTCAGGAACCCCGCGGCAAGAACCCCGATCAGAAGCCAACCAGCCTGCTTACTGACCATATAGGTCGCGCTGTCGAACGCCTGAATAGAGAAGGACCAGCTCGCAGAATACACGAAAACCAACCCAATCAACAGCAGCGTTAGAATCGTAACGATCAGCGGCACGTCGATCAATAACCGCGATGAAGCCCGCGCCTTTTTCGAATTTAAGATGCTAATGGCTGAGAATTGACCCATTGCCGGAACTGTTCCCCCCTTTCTTCAAAGTCTTTAAACGCATCGTAGCTGGTTCCGCCCGGAGAAAGAACGACGACGTCTCCTTCGGCGGCGATCAATTTCGATTTTTCGAGCGCATCCAACATCGTCGTCGCACGGCGAATCGTCAAAACGCCCGCATTAGCTGAACTTGACTCGACAACATCGGCAATCATGGAGCCGTCTTCGCCGAAGGTAATAACCGCTTTAGCTTTCGCATGCAGAACTTCCGCCAGCTTGCCCCATGGAAGCTTCTTATCGCGCCCGCCAAGCAGAAGAATCAGCGACTCGTTCGAAAGCGCCTCCACAGCGGCAAGCGTCCGTTCCGGCGCAGTTGCGATGGAATCGTTGATATAGCGAACCCCGCCGATGATACCGACGGTTTCCAGGCGATGCGGAACGCCGGTGAAACCAATCACACCCGCACGGATCGCTTCAACGTCAAAACCGGTGCAAAGCGTAATCGCCGCAGCAGCCATAACATTCGATAGATTATGGCGTCCCGGAAGACTGACCTCATTGAAACGCAGTATATCCGTCCGTTGTCCGCCAATTACCGCGTAGATCGTCGTTTCATCCGCACCCACCGCTATTTTTTCGCAGGAGGCACCGTCCTCTGGGACCGGCGCGAACCCGTACGTAACGAGACTTCCGCGCACGCTTGAGCGGAGCGCATCGCTATTCGGATCGTCGCGATTCAAAACCGCCCAATCCCGCGCCTTCTGAAAACGAAGAATATTCGCTTTCGCGCGAATATACGCCGCCATCGTCCCATGACGGTCCAGATGATTCGGCGTGATATTCAGCACCGCGGCGATATGCGGGCTATGCGTCGTGAGATCGAGCTGGAACGAGGACAGTTCAAGAATGACGGTATCGTTCGGCTGAATTTTATCGACGAGCGGAAGAAGCGGGTTACCAATATTGCCGCCGACGTAGACTTCCGAGTTCGGGCGAAGCCGTTCCTGTCCTGCGCGGGCAATCTGACCGACGAGCGTCGTCGTCGTCGTTTTCCCAGCTGAACCAGTAATGGCGATAATCGGGGTAACGGCTTCCCGCATGAAAATTTCAGTATCATTGACGAGCGGAATGCCGCGGTTGACCGCCTCCGTTAGCAAAGGCTGACGCAAATCCGCGCCTCCGCTGACGATGATGAAATCCAGCCCGTCCAAAAGCGAAAATGGGTGCACGCCCAGAACCCAGTGAATCGGTTCATCCGCAAATTCATCAAGAACCGGCTGAAGCTTTTCCGCCGGCGCGCTGTCCGTAACCGTCACGGACGCATGACGTGCCAGCATGAAGCGCGCGGCAGCCTGACCCTGACGTCCAGCCCCGAGAATGAGAATTTTTTTATTTTCCCAGCAATTTTCACGTGTTTTCATGCAGCGCACCTTAACCTAATCTTGAACCTGATTTCATTCCTACGCCATCGCAATCGCGACGCCAAAAAGAACGGCTAATATACTGATAAGCCAAAAACGTTGAACAATTTGAACCTCGGACCATCCGAGCTTATTAAAATGATGATGAAGCGGCGCCATCAGGAAAAACCGATTTCCGCCGGACATCTTATAGTAGCCCACCTGGATAATATCCGAAAGCGTTTCAGCGACCGGAATAATCGTAATCAGCGGCAGAACGAGCAGGTGTCCCGTGATGAGGGCGATAACTGCGAGCGCGGCGCCGAGCGAAAGCGAACCGCAATCCCCCATGAACAGGGCGGCAGGATGAACGTTGTACCAGAGGAACGCCAGGATCGCGCCGACAATAATAAAGCAGAACCGCCCGACGTCTTCCTGACCAACCATCAGCGAAAGAATCCCATAACCGGTAAACGCAGTTGCGGCAATCATGCCCGCTAATCCGTCCATTCCGTCCGTCAGATTGATCGCGTTCGACTCCCCAACGATAATCAGGACCGCAAGCGGAATAAAGAAATGACCCAATTCGAACGGTTCTGGATTTCCCGGCCAATAGAAATAGGAGATGCCGAGACGATACTTAATCAACCATGCCAGAATGACCGCAAAAACGATTTGGAGGATGAATTTATCGCGGGCACGAAATCCCTTCCCTTCCCGCCGTTTGTCCATTCCAATCGCGTCATCCACCGCACCGAGCGCACCGAAAAGGAGCAGCGCAAGCATCGGAATAACGAAAGACTGATCGATAATATTGACCCCGAAAAATGAAACCGCGTTGAGCAGAATCGTGACCAAGATCGTCGGAATGATGAACATGATCCCGCCCATCGTCGGCGTCCCGCCTTTTCCAAACTGTTCCTCCGGACCTTCGAGCCGAATAATCTTTCCCATCTTAAACCGATAGAGAAATTGAATAAACGGCTGACCCCAGATGACGGTCATCAGAAAGCCAAGGATAGAAAGGGTTATCGTTGAGGCAGAATTGTTCATGATTCTTTTCGCTCCAAGCTATCGATCAGTTTTTCAAGGTGGACGCCGCGTGAGCCTTTTACGAGAACCGTCTCCCCGATCGTAAAGTCACGCAGCCGAACATATTCAATCGTTTCATCGACCGTTGCGAACCACTTAATTCGATCCGGGTTCATTCCGGTATTTATCGCGGCATAGACGAGCTCTTTCGTTCGCGGTCCAACCGCGATAAGCTCTCCGCAAATGCCCGCCGCAGCTTGACCCACGGTACGGTGTCCCTGCGTTTCGTAACGTCCCAATTCAAGCATATCCCCGAGAATCGCGATTTTGCGCCCTTCGAGGTCTTTCAGCAGGTTCAGCGCCGCCAATACGGAGTCCGGCGATGCGTTATACGTATCATCAATCACCATCGCCCCATTCGCAGTGGTCATGACAGACAAACGCAAATGAGACTGCCCGTTGTTCAATCCTTTAAAGATTTTTTCCCAGCTCATTCCCAAAGCGCGTCCGACTGCGACGGCGCGAAGCGCCGTTTGAACCGAGTGGCGTCCGATCAGCGGGACGCGAATCTGATAACTCTCCTTTTCGCCGCCAATTCGGGAGTGCAACCGGAAACGAATTCCCTCGAGCCCGAACGATTCAATTTCATCAGCGTAGAGGTCAGCCTCAGGGCTGAGCCCGTAGGTCAGCACCTGTGCGCGCGTCTTTTCGCGCATCGGAAGGACATGCGGATCATCGTAATTCAAGATTGCGACACCCGTTTCCGGCAATTCAGCGACGAGCTCGCTCTTTCCCGCGGCGATCGTTTCGATCGAACCCGCGCGTTCCGCGTGAACCGTTCCGACGTTCGTAATCACGCCGATTTCCGGGTTAGCAATATCGCAAAGCAATTTAATTTCACCCGGAACGTAAAATCCCATTTCCAAGATTGCGACTTGATGACCCTTTCCGGCACGGAGAAGCGTCAGCGGAAGTCCAATTTCATTATTAAGGTTGCCGCTGTTCTTGAGCGTTCGGAACGACTGCGACGCGACTTCGTAAACGAGTTCTTTCGTCGTTGATTTGCCGACCGTTCCGGTGATCCCGACGACGGTCAGCTCCAGCTGCGCACGATGGAACGCGGCAATTTTTTGCAGCGCGGCAAGCGGGTCGTCGACGATAATGCAGAAAGGAGCTTCCGGCGCAACGGTCGGGATAACCGCCGCAGTGCTGCGAAGGTCAACCGAACGCGTCCCCGCGATTTCATGAGCTACGAGAGCGCCCAGCGCACCTTTCCGAAAAGCCTCAGCGACGTAATCATGTCCATCGCTTTTTTCGCCGGCAAGCGCGACGAACAGCGTTCCAGTAATCAGCTGACGGGAGTCGATAACGGCTTCACTGAAATAGAAGTCCGTCGATTTGAATCGGACGCCGCGAAGCGCTTCCAGTATCTCGTTGAGTGAGAACATATTCCCAGATCCTTTCCTATTCTCGACTAGTCCAAGCGTATAACGCAAAATCTTCCCGTCCATACTGACGGTCGTACGGAATCCGCAGGTATGGGAGAACTTCGACCATCAGATCCGCGAAAAGCGGTGCAGCGACTTCCGACCCCCAGATATTCCCCTGCGGCTCCTGAAGCCAGGTATATGCGATAAATTTTGGATCCTCCGACGGTCCCCATCCAACAAAAGACGCGTTCGTCAGACTGCTCGTGTACCCCTCTCCTTCGATCGCAATTTCGCCCGTGCCCGTTTTCCCGGCAAAGTGCATACCTGGTATTTCAACGGACAATGTTTCGCTCTCGATTGAATTCGTCAGGATTTCCGTCACAGTGCGGGCAGTTTCTTTCTGGATCGGCTGCCCCATAACCGTCGGACGGATCAATTCGGTATGATCCTCATACTGAATTGCCTTGACGATATGCGGCTGCATCATGACGCCATCGTTCGCAATCGCACCAGCCGCTTTTATCATCTGAATCGGAGTCGTCATTAAGCCCTGTCCAAACGAATGATTCGGGAGAGAAAGATTCGTCCAGCCGTTATCCCCGGGTTCCGCATAAGGATAATAGTCTTCATCCGCGAGCTCGATCCCGGTCGGTCGGTCGAGCTGAAACGCACGGAGATATTCATAGTAACGCTCCCGTCCGACCTCGGTCGCGATCCAGGACATACACGTATTCAAAGAAAGCGCCATACAGCCGGTCATAGACTGCGGACCGGACGCAATGCGGTTCCAGTTATAAATCGCTTGACCGTCGACGGTAAACGTCCCAACGTCGTTGTAAACGTCGTTCGGCTTAATTGCCCCGCTGTCGAGCCCTATCGACAGGGTAAAGATTTTGAAAACGGATCCGACTTCGTAAGGCTGCATGACGGCAGGATTATAGCGGTTCTCGCGCGTAAAAAAGTTCGAAGACTCAGAATAATTATTGAGATTGATACGCGGATAGGTCGCCATAGCCTGAATTTCGCCAGTTTCCGGGTCCATGATAATAATTGTTCCAGATTTAGCTTTCTGATGCTTCACGGCGTCTTCGATTTGACTTTCGGCGATCGCCTGAATACGGCGGTCGATCGTTAAGTGAATCGAGGCAGTGCTCGGAAGATCGGGAAGCGCCTCCGGAATATTCGGGTCGAGCGCGAAACGTTTATAAATCGTTTCCGCGGATAATATTTCGTCATAGTAAGCTTCGATCCCATAAGCCGCGCCGGCAGACGGATTTAAAAATGGGAAGAAACCAATGACATTCGCCGCGAGGGATCCGTTCGGATAATACCGGTAAACGTTCGGAATATAGCTAACCGCGTCCAGATTCTCGAAAAAGCCGGACTTACTTCGGAGCGACGTCGTTTTTCGTTCCGCGAGAAAAGCTTTGCGCTGGTTGATTTCGTCAATCTGCTGACGGGATACGAAATTCTTAATCGGCACGGACACAGCGCGCTGCTCAACGTAAGGAATTTCCGCGTATTTTCGTATCGTCTCTTTATCCATATCTAAAATCGGCGCTAAATACTCAGCGATAAATTCACCATGGCCGTTCGACAAGTTCAAATCAAGGAGAACGGTATAGGCAATCGTATTCCCGGCGAGGAGATAACCCGAACGGTCATAGATATTGCCCCGTTCGGTATTTACCGAAAGCGTCGTAAATTCCGTACTTTCGCGGATTTTATCGGTTAAAGCCAAAACCACCGCATTCGTTTGCAGCATGAGGAGACGGAAAACCAAAAAGACGACGAGGATAACGCTCCCAATAACGAAGGAACGAAAGCGCTTTTCAAAATCGATCATTCATTCCTCCTTTGGGGTCCTTTTTGCATCCGCTGTTCCAGAAATGTCTGTAAACTGATCGTATACTCAGGGCGGAGCGGCGATACCGGAATCGTCATCGGGGTAAAACTGTCCATATGCTTTAGAGCTCCGTCCGGGTCAAATCCATCCAGCGTCAGATACACATATTCTGAATCATCATAAAAGTCAATATCCACGTAACCCAACTGCGACGCACGTTGGCGCATCGTCGTATAAGCCGTTAACGCACCGGTTCGTGTCTGATATTCCGCAATTTGGCGCATGAGCTCATTCCGATGCGCGTGCGTCTCCTGAATCTTTAAGCGGACTTCGGAGAGCTGCGCTGAATAGTGAAGATAGATCAGCGAAATAACGAACGCGAGGACCAGGAATGCGCCAACCTTTCCTAAGAACTTGACTTCCCGTTTCCATGGCGGATTACGGTACGCTTGCTGTTGCATCATCGCACGTACCCCTCAATCCCAGCGATTTTTTCAACGACGCGAAGTTTTGCACTCCGGCTGCGGATGTTTTCATCCAGTTCAGCGCGTGTCGCCGTAAGCGATCCGCTCCGGATCTTTTTGAATATCGCCTGATGCCCGCAGGTGCAGACCATTTGACGCGGCGGACAGAGGCAGCCGGTCGATTCACGGCGAAAATATTCCTTGACGAGACGATCCTCGAGCGAATGAAACGTTAAGACGACGAAGCGTCCGCCCGGCTTGAGCAGCTTCGTAATCACGGGCAACGCGCGCTCGACCGTGTCCAGCTCACCATTCACCGCAATGCGCAGCGCCTGAAACACGTTCGTCGCCGGATGATGACCCGTTTTTGGGCTGCGCGGCAGGACGCGCGCGATAGCCTCAGCTAATTGCGCCGTGGTTGCAAACGGCTCAACGTCGCGTTCGCGGACAATAGCGGCAGCGACGCGGCGTGAGGCGCGCTCCTCGCCATACTTCCAGAAAATATCCGCCAGCTCTTCCTCGCTCGCTGAGGCGATGAGATCCGCCGCGCTTGGACCCGTGCTATTGGGGTCAAAACGCATATCGAGAGGACCGTTCCGCATGAACGAGAAACCACGCTCGCCGTTGTCTAATTGCATAGATGAGACGCCGAGATCCAAAAGCGCTCCGTCCAGCGATTCGGGCTCTATATAGCGATCCGCGTTTGCGTAGGAATCATGAATAATTCGAATACGCTCTCCATACGGGGCTAAGCGTCCGCTCGCGAGCGAGATGGCGTCCGGATCGAGGTCGAATGAGACGAGGTTTCCCGTCGGCGCGATTGCGTTTAAAATCGCCTGACTGTGACCGCCCGCGCCAAGCGTCCCATCCATGCAGCATGAACCCGGCTTCAACGCCAGCGCGGCGAGAACCTCGGTCTGCATAACAGAATAGTGCGGAGAACACGGATTTTGCACGTGGATTATTTCCTCTCTTCGATCGATACGTCTTACACACTGCGGCGGTCAAATAACTGAGCGAATTGCGCGGTCGTGACTTCGTCTTCGAACGTCTCCTCTTCCGCTTTCTTCCAGGCTTCCGCCGTCCAAATTTCAATATATTCGTCCGATCCGGCGAAAATGATTTTGTCTCCATCGCCGAACTGGTATTCATCCCGGAGATAAGGCGGAATCAGGAAACGTCCGCTGGCATCGAATTCAATGAGTTCCGCCTTATTGAAGATCCGACGGCGGAATTTTCGCGCGATCGGATCGGCAAACGGGAACTTGCTAAGTTCTTCGGCGAGCTTCTCAAAGTATGCAACTGGATAGATGACGAGGTTCTTATCAATACCAACGGTAATATAAGCGCCGCCGGCTAACTCAGCCCGATACCGCGCCGGAAGCGACGTGCGTCCTTTCTTATCGATGGTATGCTCGTGAATCCCAGTGAACATCTGTTCCAATCTTTCTCAAATACACAATCAGCCGGTTAATCCGGCTGCTCATCAGGAAATTGGGCGGGCTCGGAAAAACCCGGTTTCTCTTTCCACTTAATGGGATTTAATCCCACTCCTTTCCAGTATTATACATTTATGGCTTATAACTTGCAAGCTGAGAAATGCCGGATCTAAGCCGATGGCTCGAAGAAAAACCCGAGGAATGAAAGTCATTCTCGGGCTTTAGTCGTTTGAATTAGTCGGAATCTAAAAGACTTTTTATTTGGTGGAAAACGAGTATTCCATCAAATATTTAGATTATTTTTATAATTATTTTTAAATCATCAGCCTTTTAAACCGCCCCGCGCAACGCC
>DAOUFB010000045.1:0-3030 GCA_034430135.1 Flexilinea sp.
CCGCTCGACAATCCGCTGATTAGGTACTTCTGAGCGAAAATGACAAACAGCAAAACAGGCAGAAGAGAAATAATCCCGCCCGCAGCGATGAGCCCATATTCCGCCAGTTCCTGTTCCGAGTTCATCGTCGCTAAAATCAACGGGATCGTGAAATTAGACGGCTTCTGGACGAAAATCACCCCATAAAGGTATTCATTCCAAGAGGTCATAAACGAAAGAATCGAAACCGACGCGACGCCGGGCATGACCAGCGGCAGGACAATCCGCGTCAGAATCTGCCATTCGGTTGCGCCGTCCAACATTGCGCTCTCCTCCATCTCAATCGGCAGCGCCCGGAAAAAGGTAATCATGAACCAGATAACAAACGTCAGATTGATGAGCACGTGAGCTGAGATGATCGGGACTTTCGTCTGGATGAGATGGGCGTTCGTCATCATCAGATAAAGCGGGATGGCGAATGCGATCGGCGGTAAAACGCGAATGATAAAAACCCAAAATGAAAGGAAACCCGACGTTTTTAGGTGGAGCCGGTGCCGCGATAAGACGTAGGCGACTCCCAATCCGAGAATCAGCGAAATGAAAACGGAGATGAGCGTCACTTGTAAACTGTTCATCGTCGCCAACCCGAAGCCGCGTTCCGTGAAAAGACGGACAAAATGCGTCAGCGTAAACGACTTCGGGAAAAGGGGAATCGATGAACGCAACTCGTCAGCGTTCCGGATTGAAAGCGAGACCATCCAGTAGACAGGGAATAATGTCCAAATAAGCAGCAAAAAGATGATGAATAATTTCACAAGGGGAAGTTTCTTTTTCATGGCTGTCTTCCTTCGACGGGTTAAGTCTAACAAATAAACGAATGCCGAATGTAACTAAAATACAATGCGGTAGGTAATATTTTGAACTAAAGCCGCAGCGAATCACCATTTCGGATCACGCAGTAACGCCCGTCCGACGCCGATCAAGTCCGCTTTCCCCTGACAAAGCAGCCTCTCCGCCGATTCGTGCGTCGTGACCCCGCCGGTCAAAAGCACCGGAACGTTCACGGCAGCCTTAACCGCGGAGGACATATCTGAAAAGTAACCGGGTTCGGAACAGCCGTCCCGCCGATAGGAACAGACTCCGCCCGATAAATCGATCAGATCCGCGCCCGCTTCTTCTAACCGCTGCGACGCTTCAACCGCGTCCGCAATCGTACTTCCCCCATCCTGATAATCGCATCCGCCCAGACGTACCGCTATCGGGAACGCAGGCCCCACCGCTGCCCGAACAGTGCGGATGATCTCCGTTATGAGTCGGACGCGGTTTTCAATCGTTTGCGCGCCGTACAGGTCGGTCCTCTGGTTCAATAACGGCGAATAGAACTGATTCAATAAGTACCCATGAGCACTATGAATCTCCACGCCATCATAACCCGCCGATTGAACACGCCGCGCAGCTTCTACGAAAAGATTTCGAATCGAATCAATTTCGAGAACCGTCAACGCACGGCTCATACCTTCCTTTCCCGCCATGACCGAAGCGGAAACCAGTTCCTGCCCCGTTATTTTCGTTGAGGTTCTCGCGCCGGCATGGCTGATCTGAGCGAATATTTTGAGAGTGGGATCCGCCTCATGCACCGCGTCCGTTAATTTCCGCTGTAGCGGGATCACCGCATCCGATGCGAATGAAATTTGATTCGGGTCGGCTTTCCCCTGCCCTGCGACATAGCTATGCTCGGTGATGATCAGCCCGATCCCGGAATTCAGCGCATATTGACGATAATAGGAGATTATCCCGTCATTGACCATGCCTCTTTCCGCACGCTGTGTCGCCATCGGCGGGAGAACCAACCGCGTTTTAAGCTTCAATTGGTTGACGTATATTTCTTGTTCCAACATTTTTCAAACACCTCCTTCAGCTCAATTCTACAATATGAACTAAAAAATCAGACCGCTATTTTGTCTTCAAAATTCGAGCGGAATCTTCATGGTCGGTCCCCGATCAGCAAGCTGATTCGATGAGAAAGCTTTAGTTAGGTATAATTAACTCATCTAAAAGAAAACAGAACCGTTGAAAAGGAGCACATTTTTTCATGCAATCAGAAAGATTCCGAATCGAAAAAAACACAGTCCAGGAAACCCTCATTATTCCGTTATATGGAAGGAAAATGTGTTCAGAAAGGTTCCCTGCCCTTTATTCAGATGTTTTTGCAAACCGGTTATGTAGTAAATTGGACTACGATTTTTCTAAATTGGAGCGGAATAAAAAAAAATTCTTGTATGAATTTGGCGCGCTTGAGGCGGCGATGCGTCAATTGGACATCATGTTCGAGATTAAAAACTACTTGACGAAATACCCCAAAGCAGAGATTGTCAACCTTGGCTGCGGGTTGGACGAGACAGGAAAAGCATGTGACAACGGCTCATGCCGGATCATCAACGTTGATCTTCCGGAAGTTATCGCGATCCGAGAGCAATTAATCCCAAAGCAGGAGCGTGAAACGAATATTCCTTGTGATTTAAAAGACTATGCATGGATGGATAAGTTAGACGGATCCAATGGAATCTTCTTTTTTGCCGCCGGTGTATTTCATTATTTTAGAAAAAATGACGTCAAAAACCTGATCCTCGAACTATCAAAAAGATTCCCGAATGGATGTCTGGTTTTTGATAGCGTGGGTAAATTCGCTTTGAAGCTCATGGTGAAAAAAGTTCTAAAAAACATGGACATTGAGGATGTAGAAGGATTCTTTTATGTAGATAAACCTGAAAAGGACTTGAATTGGTCAGAAAAAATAAACGTAAGCTCCAAAGGATATATGTTAGGCTATTATGATATGAAAAGCCCAGGCGTCAGCTTTCTGCACCGGTGGCTGGCATTTTTGGCAGATTCAGGGATGAAAATGACGATCAATCGGATGATATTTTTATGATTTTTCGAAAATAAGGATCGAGTAATTAGTCAAATAGGGTAGAGTGACGGTTTTCCGCCACCCTCCCGTTGCACCGTACGTACCGGTCAGGTATACGGCGCTACATCAACGTAGGTTCA
>DAOUFB010000046.1:0-2188 GCA_034430135.1 Flexilinea sp.
CGTCATCCTGACCGACTTCGGAATCGTGAAATCGCTTGAAGACGAGGGTGATCTCCATACGCTGACCGCGACCGGCGTGGGGATTGGCACGCCGGAGTATATGTCGCCGGAGCAGGGGCGCGGGAAGCAAGTGGACGCGCGTTCGGATATGTATTCGCTCTCGATCGTTTTTTACGAGCTGATTACCGGACGGAAACCGTTCACCGCGGAGACGCCGGTCGATATTCTTTTGAAGCAAATCAGCGAACCGCTTCCTGACCCGCGGCAGTTCGTACCGGATATTAGCGAATCGGTCAAGAAGTTCCTCGATCGGGCTGCGGCGAAAAATCCGGAAGACCGCTATCCGACGACGAAAGAATATCTCCTTGACTTTCAGGGGCTGCGTCTTCAGGCGCAGACGAACCGCGCCATGGGACAGACGTCAAACTCCGGCTTCCAATCGCTGCCGCGGAAGAGTGAATCGACTGCGCCGTCGCTCGAAATCGGGAAGACCGATTTAGCGAAGGTCCGCGCGGAAGCGGACACGGGTTCGCGAGACGTTCATCCGCAGACCGCACCGGCCTCGACCGAACCGGCGAAGCGCATCCCATGGGGCGCGCTGACGTTTGGGCTGGTTTTGATAGCCGTGCTGATCTGGGGATTCTTCGGGCTGCAAAGTCGAGGCGAGAAAAGCGTAACGCAAACGCAATCCGCAGCGCAGGCAGCGATGATGGTGGTGACGGCTGAATCGGCAAAGATGACGGCGGAAGCGGCGAAAGAACTGGCGGTCATCGAGCGGAAAACAGCGACGGAAGCGGAAGCGCGCGCCAACGCAACGGGAACGGTCGGGGCGGAACGGACAGCGGCGCAAGCGACGTTCGATGCGCATATGGTGGAGACGGCGCGGGTCAAAACCCATGAAGCGGCGGTCGCGGAGACACAGGCGGAATCCGCGCGGTTGACGCAAGTCTCAATCGACGGAACGGCAACAGCGGAAGCCGAAATGACAAGAATCGCGCAAGCGCAGACGGCGACGCAGATAGCGAAATCCAAAGTTGGGGACATCATCCAATTTGGGCGTTACGAGCAGGATAATGACCTGAGCAATGGGGCGGAGGAGATTGAGTGGCGCATACTGGCGATCGAGGGGAATACGGCACTGGTGGTGAGCGTGATGGGGCTGGACGTGAAACCGTACAACGAGGAATATACGGACATAACCTGGGAAGACTGCACGCTGAGGGCATGGTTGAACAACGAATTTTACAACGAAGCGTTCAACGAGGCGGAACGGGCGAAGATCGAACGGACGCATGTTGTGAATGAAGATAACCCGCGCTATGGTACAAAAGGCGGGAATGATACGGAAGATGATGTTTTCCTGCTGAGTATTGCGGAAGCGGTGCGGTATTTCAGGGACAGCGAAGATCGACAACTAAAACCGACGAAGTATGCGAAAGCGAATGGAGCACGGATGAACTTCATGAACGGCAACGGCTGGTGGTGGCTTCGGTCTTCCGGCTACATTCGGTCTGAAGCCGCGGGAGTCGATTCCTTTGTTGACTTCTACAGTAATGACGGTGTCACCAGTGTTGATGCTTCCGTTCGCCCCGCTATACGGATAAATTTGGGCAAATAACGAACTGGGCGCGGGATAAACCCCGCTTTATGGATCAATTTAGGTAAATAACGATTCGGGCGCGGGATAAACCCCGCTTTATGGATCAACTTAGGTAAATAACGATTTGGGCGCGGGATAAACCCCGCTTTGTGGATAAATTTGGGTAAATAACGATCTGGGCGCGGGATAAACCCCGCTTTGCGGATCAATCTACTAAAATGATAAAAAATAGAGACTGAGGCGAAGCTGGAATCGGGAATTTCCACAATAAAACAAGTATAATGTTGATCATCTGGATTCCAGAGGGAAAAGTATCGACGAATAAGTCAAAATGGTGAAACCCGCGATGCGGGCAATAAAAATGGAGGATACGATGAAAGGTTTGATTAAAATTATGGTCGTTCTCAGTATCATCGCGGTGCTGATCGGAGCGGCTTCAGTTATTGCGCAGGAGGCGGCGGAGATATCGCCGGATGTTAAAGTCGGGGACATTATCCGATTCGGACGCTACGAGCAGGACAATGACCTGAGCAATGGGGCGGAAGAAATTGAGTGGCGTATTCTGGCGATCGAGGGAGATACGGCGCT
>DAOUFB010000047.1:0-27325 GCA_034430135.1 Flexilinea sp.
TGTCGACATTGATTTTAATAAAAAGTGAATATTATCCAACCATAAATTCGTTTTGGGACAGCCTCCAGGTCAATGAAAGGCTTCAGACATACAAGATACAGTATCGAGATGGACGGGCTTCCGCGGCGTAAAGGACGGGGGCATCATGGACATCTCGATACTTAATTATTTCTTCAGAAATTCAACAATCTCCGCCGCATTCGTGTCCGGCTTCGCCTTCGGAAAAATCTTAAGAATCCGCCCTTCTTCGTCGAGGACGAACGTCATCCGAACCACGCCCATCGAAACTTTCCCGTAATTCTTTTTCTCCTGCCAAACGCCATATGCCTCAATCGCGGAACGTTCCGGATCCGATAGAAGGAGGAACGGAAGATTATATTTCTCGATAAATTTGCGGTGCGCCTCGGTCGAATCCTTACTAATCCCGATCACAACCGCATTTAAATCACGCAGTTCTCTAATCGAATCACGGAATGCACAAGCCTGACGCGTACAGCCCGGCGTATCGTCCTTCGGGTAAAAATAAACGACAGTCTTTTTCCCGCGAAAATCCGACAACCGATGAACAACGCCCGCCTGATCCGGAAGCGCGAACTCCGGCGCAAGATTTCCAACTTCTAATTTCATGTCTAATGCCTCTTCTTTCCGCGCCTGTTGCGCGCAATCTGATTTATCCTCTATCTTATCCCAGTTCGCGGAATCACGCAGGAATAGGCGCCTAATAATTTTCATATTTCGGGCGGAAAATAATATCGACGTAAACCGAAGCTGAACGGCATTTCCCGACATAGGACGTCCGAATATTCTCCCAATCCAGTGCATATTTTAATTTCACCGTTCGGGAAAGCGCGACTCGGGTGCATTCCGCCCCACCGTGATACGTCGCAACCGCTATTTTCCAAAGCGTCGGGAATGAAACGATCTCCGCCGGCTCCCGCCAAGTCACGCTTTCGACCAAAAAATTGACTTGTGTCATGCAAGCAGACAGGATCGCCGCCGTCAGCGAAACGCCTTCATCCTCCCGAACCGACTGAAGAATAACGCTGCGAAGTAAAATTTTATACGAATCGTCCAGCTGAAAATAATCGTCCTCACAGCGTTCCGGTAATCGCGGAAATGCCTTCGCACAAGCCGCGCGGTAAAATGGTTCTGACCAGCGTAAAAGCGTATCTACGCCCATGTAAGTCAAATGCCCAAGCCCATGCTCTCCATCTCGAACAGGGTTGGTCGTGAACTGCGACTCCGCCAAAATCAGGTTTTTCAGGATCATCGGCGGGATCCCGTACAAGCGCGCAGCCTGATAGATTGAAAAATTCGCGCGATTCTGCTCACGCGTCGACGCCTCACGGCAAGCCTCCAATGCACAATGATTCACCGTCTTCCCATCCACGAAACCATATCCATGGCAGGATTCCGGCTTGACTTGCCCCTGAAAAATCAGCTCCTGACAAAGACCATGCAATTTATACGCTGTCCAAAGATCTTCCAGCGCAACATTTGAATCCAAAACACTTCCGGACAAATTTGCCAGTTCGACCTGTGATAAGGAATCTTGCCCAGCTTCCGCACCGAATAAGCCGTCAGGAATCGGCTCGAGCGCATGAAAATCAAAATAATATAAAGCCGGCTCCCGCGCAACTAACTCCAATCGGAAAAACGCGTCCCGCTCAACAATCGTTTTCCCTCCGTTATCCATGATCCAAACCGTCAGCCATGAGCCCGTATCCGGCGTAAGCTGCGTCAGCTCCAATCGGCAGCTCGACGCCTCACAGTCAAACTCAGGTTGATCATTAACTTGCAGGCGCAAAAAATGAGAAGCTGAATCCGGGCTTAAATCCTGGATTTCCAGGGTCGGAATCTCGGAACATACCGACTGAACGTCACAATTGACAACGAACATTTCGATCGCGGGCAGAGCGACCTGAACATCGGTTGAATAGACCGAGGAACTTAGGGAAAACAAAGCTACGATAATGACTAAACTCACGAATCGCCCGCAGAGTTTTCCATCCATTCGTCCTCCCAACACCGAAAAACCGAATAAACGTTCCTTACATTAGATCCATCGTGATGTTTTCGTACCAATGGAAATCCATGAATTTCGGATCCCGCGCATCCTTTAAAACCGTAATGACGTCAATCCGAAAAGGTTTGTTTTCCCAAGCCAAATGATTGTTATAATAACTTATCGCTGAATTGCACATATGTTGAAGCTTTTTCCGCGTGATCGCGTCGCTGGGCAACCCATATTTCAGCGAATACCGCGTCTTTACCTCAACAAAAATGAACTCTTCATCCCGTGACTCAAGAAGCAGGTCAATTTCACCAAACTGAGTCCGAATATTCCGCCCAAGGATCGTATATCCGCGCCGAACCGCCTCCGCCGCAGCGATGTCCTCGCCTTCTTTTCCTACGATCTTATTGCGCATCGCATGATAGGACATCTCACCCATAAATCTACGCCTCTCTTCTATGGAATGATCCAGCATGAGATCATTTTAACGTTAACAATTAAACTGAAAATCACGTTCAATCAGGAACAATGTCACATTTATGGCAAAAGAAATGGGCGGTTTTTTTGAGTCTCATGTTTACATTGTATTAAGTTAACCGTGTATAATTAGCGCATTCTAATCTGCTCGACTCCATGGGGAGACACGAATGCGTCGGTCAGTCGCCCCTTTCGTGCCAATACCATAAGACCCGAAGCAGCCAAAAAAGAACAAAGAGGAAACCTGCAAATATGATGATCAACAAGCGGTTGATTCGGACAGTCAGCCAGAGCCGGAAATTTATTTTCGGCAATGTCGCCTATCAGTGGGTCGCTTTAGGCGCAAACATCATTTTGATGACCAATATCGCGGACATATTATCGAAGTTGGCGGAACGAAAACTTACTGTTCCCGACGTTCTAACCGCCTTATTCGTCGCGGTCATCGCAATTTCGATACGTTTTTACAGCTCGGTTCAATCCGCTCAAATGAGTTATCTTTCCGCGAAGACGGTTAAGCGTCTCCTTCGGCAGCGCATCTACGAGAAGCTCCTGCGTCTCGGCGCCAGCTACAAACAAAACGCCCGAACCTCCGAAATCGTTCAGGTCGCGGTCGAAGGCGTCGATCAGCTCGAAACCTACTTCGGCGCGTACCTGCCTCAATTCGTCTACGCCATGTTGGCGCCGCTGACGCTGTTCGCCGTTCTTTCCTTTGTAAATTTGCCGGCAGCGCTTGTTCTCCTGATTTGCGTTCCGCTCATTCCCGCCGCAATTGCCGCCGTTCAAACCTGGGCGAAGAAGCTCCTCTCCCGCTACTGGGGGCAATATACCGCGCTCGGCGATACGTTTCTGGAAAATCTTCAGGGACTGACAACGCTCAAGATCTACCGCGCTGACGGTTTCAAAAATGATGAAATGAACGTCGAAGCCGAAAAGTTCCGAAAAATCACGATGAAAGTCCTAATGATGCAGCTCAATTCGATCGCCATCATGGATCTGATCGCCTACGGCGGCGCTGCTCTGGGGGCAATCATGGCAGTTACCCAATTCCGCAGCGGCAACGTTTCCCTCGGTGGTGCGATCCTGATTCTTCTTCTTTCTGCGGACTTCTTTATCCCCATGCGCCAGTTAGGCTCATTTTTCCACGTTGCGATGAACGGCATGGCTGCGAGCGACAAAATATTCCGATTGCTCGATCTGAAGGATGCGCCCGAAGGCACGGTGACGCAACTCGAACCAGACGCGGAAATTACGATTCGCGACCTGAACTTCTCGTATAACGACGAACGTGACAACCGAATCGTATTGAGCAACATTGACATGACGTTCCCATCGGGTAGATTTACCGCGATAGTTGGAGCAAGCGGATGCGGAAAATCGACGATTGCGTCGATTTTGACCGGTCGGAACAAAGGCTACGACGGCTCGGTCAAAATCGGAAACAACGAATTGAATACGATTCAGGAAGCGGCACTGATGCGGCATTTAACTTATGTCAGCCATCAGGCGCACCTGTTCAAAGGAACGGTCCGCGACAACTTGCGAATGGGGCGAGCGGACGCAACGGACGAGCTGCTTTGGGACGTATTGAACCGTGTCAACCTTGCGGAATTTCTTCGAACGGAAAAAGGTCTTGATACAGCGCTGAATGAAAGAGGATCAAATTTATCCGGCGGTCAGGCGCAGCGGCTTGCGCTCGCCCGCGCATTGCTCCACGACAGTCCTGTCTATATCTTCGATGAAGCGACGTCAAATATCGACGTTGAGTCCGAAAACGATATTATCCGTGAAATTCACTCGCTCGCTTTAACGAAAACGGTCATTCTCATTTCTCACCGTCTCGCGAACGTCGTCCCCGCCGCGAATATTTACGTTCTCGAAGACGGGAAAATCGTTGAAACCGGTCGGCACGAAGAACTTCTATCTCAGCGCGGAGCGTATCATTCGCTGTGGACTGCTCAACAAACTTATGAAACTTTCGCAACTCGGGAGGCTGCTTAATGATGAAACAACGCAATGGCTTCGTTGTCATGGGACGCTTAATCGGATTGGTCAAGCCGCTTTCCGGAACAATGGCGCTGGCGATTGGAATGGGCTGGCTGGGACATCTCGCCGCTTCATTTATCACGATTTTCGGCGGTCTCGCATTACTGCGCGTTTTGAAAAACGGCGCAAATACGAATTTATTCGGACTTTTCGCCGTGCTGGCTGTCTTTTCGGTCGCACGTGCGGCGCTGCGGTATGGCGAACAATCCTGCAACCACTTCATCGCTTTCAAATTGTTGGCGCTGATCCGTGATAACGTCTTCAAGGCGCTTCGGCGGCTGGCTCCTGCAAAGCTGGACGGACGCGACAAAGGAGACCTCATCGCAGTTATCACCTCAGATATTGAATTGCTCGAAGTTTTCTATGCGCATACGATTTCGCCAGTCATGCTCTGGGTCCTTTTTACAACCTTCATGACGCTTTATATCGGCGCCCGCCATGCCGCGCTCGGTTTTCTGGCGCTCGCTGCATATCTGAGCGTTGGCGTCCTCATCCCGCTTATCGCTGCGTACCGGAGCGGGGACGACGGGATCAAATTCCGAACCAAATCGGGCGAATTAAGCGCGTTTGTTTTGGATAGTCTCCGCGGACTAAGCGAAACGATCCAATATGGGCAAGGCAAGCACCGGCTTGACGAAATGAATCAGCGGAGCGAAGCTCTTTCCGCCGATGAAACGCATATGAAACGCGTCAGCGGATTTAACGTCGCGATGACGCAATCGATCATTTTGATCTTCGACATTGGAATTCTCTTCGCATCCGCCATCCTCTTTATGGCTGGAACGATTGAATTTGAAAGCGTGTTAATCTCAACGCTCGCACTGTTCTCCTCCTTTGGACCATCAGTCGCGCTCGCGAACCTTGGTTCCGGATTACAAAATACGCTTGCCGCCGGGAACCGCGTTTTGGATATTTTGGACGAGACACCGGTCGTCGAGGATATAATCGGGCAACCCAACATTTCATTTGCCGGCGCGTCCGTCAAAGACGTATCGTTCGCTTATGAAAACGAAGAAATTTTGAAAAACGTTTCGCTTACGGTTCAAAAGAACACCATTTTGGGAATTACCGGACGAAGCGGTTCAGGTAAATCAACGCTTCTGAAGCTTTTTATGCGCTTTTGGAAGACGACGAGCGGTGCGATCGAAATCAGCGAAACGAACGTGGACGCGATCAACACCGACAACCTGCGGGAAATCGAAAGCTTCGTCACGCAGGAGACGCACCTTTTCCACGACAGCATCCGAAACAATCTCCGAATTGCGAAGCTTGACGCGAGCGACGAAGAGATTGAAAACGCCTGCAGAAAAGCATCCATCCATGACTTTATCGCCGCACTTCCCAAGGGCTACGACACGCAAATCGGAGAACTTGGCGATTCGCTCTCCGGCGGAGAACGTCAGCGGCTCGGATTAGCTCGGGCTTTTTTGCATGACGCGCCGTTCCTGCTCCTGGATGAGCCAACGAGCAACCTGGATAGCCTAAACGAAGGCGTCATCTTGAAATCGCTCGTCGATTCCCGCGAAGGGAAGACGGTCATACTTGTTTCCCATCGCGGCTCAACGATGCGCATCGCCGATGAAATCATCTCCGTCGAAAATGGACGCGCTTCCTAAACGTAAAAGGATCACCGCATGCCCCAATCAATCGACAGAAAACGTGAGCATGAAAAGCAGCTCGTCGCGGAGATGATTACGCTTTATTGTAATAAAAAGCATGGAACTCCAAAAGGCGAACGCTGCGCCGAATGTGCTGAACTTGAAGCATACGCACGGTCGCGCGCAGATCACTGCCCATTCATGGAAACCAAAACATTCTGCGCGAACTGCAAAGTGCATTGTTACAAACCGGACATGCGGGAAAAAATCCGCGAAGTCATGCGTTTCGCCGGACCGCGCATGATCCTGACGAATCCGCTCATCGTCGTTCAACACCTGATCGACACGCGCAAAAGAAAAATAAAACAGTCCAAGGAGAACGCATGAAAGTTAAACGTGCAATTTATATCGGTTTAGGATTTATCTGTTTTGGGATCGGATGTGTGGGGGTGGTCCTCCCATTCCTCCCGTCCTTTCCCTTTTTCGTGGGAACTGCCTTTTTCTTTGCGAAGTCGTCCGAACGGCTGCACCAGTGGTTCAAGGGCACGTCAATGTACCGGGAACATTTAGAACCCTTCCTGAATAAGAAAGGAATGACGAATCAGACGAAATTCCGCGTTATCGCCATGGTAACGCTGCTCATGGCGTTCGGTTTTATCATGATGAAAAACGTGCCAATCGGACGTCTCATCCTCGGGGTCGTTTGGACAGCGCATATCCTTTATTTTGTTTTCGGTGTAAAAAAATACGAAAAAACGACCGCCATACCGGATCCCGTCTCCAGCGAAGCGCAGTAGTTTCAAACAGTCAAAAGCGAAAGGAGCCTGAAAATGAAAAAAACAGAGCATATGCCTTTATTCGGTGTCGGACCGCTGATCGTTGTACCAACGATTATTCTGACCTGCCTCGGAGTTTTCCTGACATCGCGCAACGTGATCCCGCTCCTGACCATTCAACCATTGGCAGTCATCATCCGGCTCATCGGGGCAGTCGCGATTGGGCTCGGACTCATCATGTATATCCTGGGCGCGTTCCTATCGAGAATTGACGACTCCATTCGAAACAACGAGCTCAAAACCGACGGGATTTTCGCCTTTTCGAGGAATCCGATTTACACTGCGATCATCATCCTCTGCACGGGGGTAATCCTGTTCAGCCGCAATCTCGCTCTCCTCGTCATTCCGTTATTCGGAGTCGTCTGGGCACGGGGAATCCTGATTCGGACGGAAGAAAAATGGCTCGAGGAGCGCTTCGGCGATGCGTACCGCCGTTACTGCCAGCGAGTTAATCGGTTCGTGACCCTGCTGCCGAAAAAGAGGAACGGGTAAGCCGAGTTTTCCTCCCTACGAGCCTTCCGGGAACTCCGGTTCGAACGCATCCTCCGACGCATCCCCAACCAGCGAGCGCCCAAAGATGAGATATCCCGTATGCCCAACCATACGGTCGGACGGTCGGAATTTATTCTCATCCGCGCGGTAATAGCGCAGCATGATTTCGCATACCTCGAGAAAACCGAATTGGTTCTTCTTGAGCGCTTCAATCAGGAGCGTCACCTGCTGCGTCGTCGGAAGCAGCGAAGCGAAGAACCCTCCGGATTTGAGCGCAGCCTTAACCTGCGGCAGGTAGTCGTATGAATTGGGAACGTCTAAAAACAGCGCGTCAACGCCCGTTTCGTCAAAACCGTTTTCAATGTCGCGGACTTTAAATTCGACCCGAGATTCATAGCCAATGCGCGAGACATTTTTAATCGCGATCTGCTGGAATTCTGCCCGCGCTTCGTAAGAATAAACCCGCCCGTTCGTACCGACCGCGTTTGCGATTGCGATGGTCATCGAGCCCGAGCCCGTTCCCGCTTCAATAACACGCTGTCCCGGCGCAATGCCCATATTAAAGAGGATAAAACCAATATCTTTCGGGTAAAGAATCTGAGTCTTCCGCGGAAGAAATTTAACCAAATCTGCCAGCGACGGCTGAAGCGCGTAAAACACATTCCCATTATGCGACCGCACGAGCGATCCATACGGTTTCCCGATGAAGTCAGCTCCCGCGATTAGCCCTTTATGAGTATGGATCGTCACGTCCGGATTGACTTGAATGATCTGATGAATATGCCCGCGTCCGACGATCTCGACGAGGTCGCCTGCTTGAATAACACCGTCCGTTCCATCCGACCCGTTGACTACGATTTCTTTCTCGTCCTCACCCATAACGCCCTCACTGTTCCGGTTTTTCTCAATGATACATGATTTTTGTTCTTTCACGGGTACAATAGCCTTGCCCTGATTCATTTAAATCACGGACAACCATGCGCAGAGGAGGCGCTGCTTTGAATAAATCCTTTTCCCGAATATTTGCGGCGATTCTTTCTTATCTTTTATCGTTCTTCGTATTGTTTGGTTTAATAACGACGCTGGTCGTCGTCCCAATGCCGCGGCAATTCGGGCTCATCTTTCGTCAGGAAATCTATATTTTCCCACTGGTATTTATTCTCGTTCTCTTCGTGTTCTCGATTCGCGCGCTCTTCCTGAAAAGAATTGGCTACGCGTTGCTGATCGCTTTTTTCTTCATTCCGATTTCCGGACTCGTCAATAGCGGCAGTTCGGATCAATATATTTTAGGCGGCGTCATTCCATGGTCAGACGCATTCACGAATCATCTCAACGCTTTACGATTCCTGTACGGCGGCGTCATGAACCAATCGACCGCGCTTCGCCCTATTTCCGCAGTGTTCTACGATCTAATCCTCGTCCTGACGGGTCAGGACTTTTTCGCGCTCTACCTTATCGTTACCTTCTTCGTTGGCTTATCAACCGTTCTCCTCGTCCGAAAAATCGAAACTTCGTTTAGCGGGATCGCTGCCATTTTCGTTTACCTGAACGCTTATTTTTATATTCGACTCTTCGTCGGCACGTTTATGACCGAACCGGTTGGGTTTATTTTCGGGAATTTTGCCTTTCTCTTTTTCATGAAAGGCGTTCTTGAAAGGCGTCAAGACGCGTTTATCGCCGCTTCGTTTCTCCTCTCTTTGTCATTAAACGCCCGTCCTGGTCCTATGATCGTACTTGCCGCGATCGGACTCTGGTACTTTTTCGTGTTCCTGAAAGGAGAGAAACGGCGTTTTCGCTACGCAGCTCTTGCCTTCGTCGCAATGCTGTTGCCGTTTGCGTTTAACGAGCTGACAGCGCGGATCGTGACGAATAACGCACCTCTCGTCAACCGTCAGTTTGCCGAATTTGCATATGGGTTGTGCTTAGGCGGAAAATCTGGTTACGATACAATGTTCATGAATGAAATGACCGCCCTCGACAACTCAGCGAACCCTACAGGGGAACTGATTCGCCTTTGCGGGGAAACGCTTCGGAGCCATCCGGAGAATCTCTGGGTCTCGGTCAGGGAGATTTTCCGCGTCCTGATTTTCGACCGGGAGCGCGGCGCATTTTCCTACTTTCACGGAGATAACGACCTGCTGATCGCGGTTTTTCGCTTTGTGTTAATGGGACTTTGGTCGGTCGGCGCATTCCTGATTTTCCGGAATCGCCGAAAGCCGTTCTATGGATTCCTTCTATACGCCGGATTCGGATTTTTCTTGTCACAGTTCATCATCCCGCCTTTCGCTGCATTTCGAATGCGCTATCATGCCAGCGTGATCGTTCTTCCTGCATTTTTCGCCGCGATCCCGGTGGAGCGCTTCTACGTTCGCTATTTCAAGAAAAAGAAACATTCCAGCCCTTCCGGCGAAACAACTGGCACCCTGAGCGCAGTAAAAGTCAACCGTGAAAATGATCGATCTGCCGCGGTTATAACGGTCCTCTGCACACTATTTACCCTCGCAGCGCCATTTTGGATAAAAGCCAACCCGCTGCGTGCGCCAAAGGTTGAACCCATCCAATGCGCTGAGAATGAAGTCAGGCTCTTTACGCGGATCAACCGCGGGAGCTATTTTTACATGATCCATCAGGAAAACCTCAAAGCGGAACATTACCCCGATTTCCGCCTCGCGTACATCCGTCATAATTTCCACGATACCGCCAGCCAAGAGATGTTCGCGTTCACCGACGCGATCGAGGATGAAACGGCGGTATTCCGCGGGCTTGATATCGAAACGTATCAGGATGCGCTCGTTTTCGCACCGCTGGATCTCGTAGCCGGTCGTGAAGGTTTTGTTCAGATGTGCGGGAACTGGATCGAACCGCCAATCCTCCGCCGCGATCGCTTCTTCATTCCAAGAAACGCCGTTTTCACCGATCAACCCTGATTCTTCTTTTGCTCAAGGAGTACCAACGTATGACACGATTTATCTTATTACGCCACGGACAGACCGACTGGAACTTGCAGCGCAAATATCAAGGACACGCCGATATTCCGCTCAACGATACCGGCATCCAACAGGCATTCAGCGCTTCCGAAGCCCTCAGAAACGAATCCTTTGACGTCGCTTTCTCTTCCGACCTGACTCGCGCACGAACAACCGCGGAAACCGTACTGCGCTATCACCCGTGCACACCTCTCATTATCAATTCGATTTTTCGTGAACGAGCGTTCGGCGTACTGGAAGGAACGCCGTATCAGCGTGATCTGTTAAACCCGACGATCCGTGAATCGATTGATAGGGATCCGTACGGGCATAAGTTCGATAACGGAGGAGAATCGCTTCTCGACGTCTACGCCCGCGCGGACGAAGCTCATCGAATGATTCGCGCCGCTTATCCGGATCAAACGGTACTCGTTATCTCCCATGGAACGTTCCTGAGCCTCTTCCTGGTCATCCTGAAAGGTCTTCCGATTTCAGCGCGGAAAGGTTTCGTCATCGACAACGCGTCCCCGATTTATGTTGGAACGGACGGTGAAACCGACGACAGCGTCAGCAGTTGAGTTGATTAATTGCTGCACTGACAGCTTCGTTTATATCGCGCATGACCGTCACAGGGAGTTTAACGACCTCGCGGTCATACGTGACCAATCCATTCAGTTCATCTTCAACATCCGACAACTGTGTATAGATTGCCGCTGAAAGCCCATTCCGAATTGCCGGGATGACCTCCTCCCGATAAAGTTTTTGCAGCCACTCTGACAGGGCATCCGTTGACGTTAAGCGCTTATAGCCAAAATCCTTTTCATTATAGGCATGTCCCTGAACACGCAGGTTATACCCGCCGAACTCGGTCAGTGCGACCGTCCGCCCATGTGAATCAGGCTGATAAACGTAAGGCTTGAAATAGATATGGAAACTCGCGAAATCGCCGCAGCGCTGATCATACCAGCCGCTCGCGCTGTCAATCAGCCGAGTCGGATCGAGCGAGCGGATATGCTCCGTCGCCGCTTTCGCGTCAAACTGCCCCCAGCCCTCATTGAACGGAACCCAGACCGCTATCGACGGGACGTTCTGTAAATGAGACAGAAGCTCATCCAACTCCGCACGGTACTGCGCCCGACCTTCCGCCGAGCCGCGTGCGAAAAGACCGTAAAACCGATCGCTCAGGGGAAACCGAAAGAAAACGGGAACCGAAATCAGCGGAACGGAATATCGTCCGCCGCCATTGACCATATCCTGCCAAACGAGAATCCCCAACCGATCGCAGTGATAATACCAGCGCAGCGGTTCAACTTTGATATGCTTGCGGAGCATATTAAACCCCATCTCCTTGGTCAGCTCCAAATCCGCGATCAAAGCTGCGTCCGAAGGCGCCGTCAGCATTCCGTCGCTCCAATATCCCTGATCGAGAAGCCCATTCATAAAATACGGTTTTCGGTTCAGACAGAAACGCGGAACCCCATCCGCGTCTTTTTCAACCGAAAACTTTCGCATGGCAAAATAGCTTTGGACCAAGTCATCCCCCAGACGCACCGTGAAATCATATAGCTTTGGCGATTCCGGCGTCCAGGGATCAAAGCCCGTCATCGGAATCGTCACAGCCTGATTCGATTTTCCCGTGACCGTTCGTCCGTCAAGTTCAATGGAAACATCGTAACTGCCGTCGCTATCTACACGAATTTCAACGGTTTCCGCGTCATAATCAGGAATAATTCGCAAACCATGGATATACCTCTCCGGAACAGATTCAAGCCATACCGTTTGCCATATGCCGGATTGAGGCGTGTACCAGATCCCGCCTCTCTGCGTCTTCTGCTTTCCGCGGCTATGATAGGAAGTATCGGTCGTATCGACAACACGGACGACGAGCTCGTTCTCTCCGCCCTCTTTCCAGTCATCCGTCAGTTCAACCGAAAAAGGCGTAAATCCGCCGACGTGGCGTTTCAGGTGGCGTCCGTTAAGGTAAACGTCCGCAATTTGATCAACCGCGCCGAAATGAAGCAGCAATCGTCCCCGGTGAAAACCATCCGGAAGCGTGATCAAGCGCCGATAGAATAAAAATTCCGTCGGCGTCAGCGTCCGATTAACACCGCTCAGCTCGGACTCCGGAGAAAACGGAACGAGAATCCGCCCATCAAACGCCGCAGGCAGCTCATCCGTTCCGCGAAAAGCGTAATCCCAATAACCATTCAAATTCAGATAGCTGTCGCGAACGAATTGCGGACGAGGATATTCCGGAAGAACGTTATTCGGGTCAAGTTCCTTTCCCCAACGCGTTTTCATGCCTTCACCTCGCGATTTCGTTTCAGGAAAAACAGCGGGATCAGGACGATCAGAACAGCAATCGCCGCCGCTGCGAAAATAATCGGCGTCGGAACGCCTTTCGTTTGACCCAGTTCCTCATAGACGCCATTGCTCGAATGGATCAGGAGCGCGCCGATAAACGGACCGATGATCATGGGCAGCATGACGTTGAAAACCATGCGCACCCCTTGAAAAACACCCACCTGACCCACGGGCGTAAAATCCCGAATTAACGCGGACAACGTCGCCGTTATCAGCATATACCCGGACATCATGACCACACCCGCAAGCGTCACCGCCGCCGTCGTCCGCGTCAGATAAAGTCCCATTAAGCCCAGGAACATCACGCCGACGCCCACCGTCGTCATGACGATTTTTCCACGCTGATCAATCACCGGTCCCATCAGGACACTAAAGACCGACCCGGCGATTAAAACGATCCCGAGCGTCAGCGCGTAATTCGCCATGCCCAAAAAGTATGAGAAATAGATAATCAGGTACGGAAAAAAGATCTGGACCGCGATACTGAAGAGACAAAACGCGCCCATCGTCCAATAAAGTTTGACGTGATTTCGAACCGCAGCCGGTGTAAAGCCGTAAACGAGCGAGGCGAAGAAGGGGGTTTCTTTCCGTTCAAATCCTGAATCATCAATCACAAAGAAACTGCCGATGCCGACGAGTATAACCAGTCCGCCGACGATATTAAAGAACAAACGCCACTGTCCGTTCTGGACGAACGGATCCAGCGCACCGAAAACAATCAGCATCGACAGCGGCGGGAGAATCGCGAGAACCGATTCAACCTTACCCCGATTCTCCGGAACCGTCTGATCCGTAACATAGGCGTTGAACGCGGCATCGTTCGCCGTAGAGCCGAAGAAAGTCATGATACAGTCGAGGATAATGATCAAAACCGCCGCCGTTATCGCGGCGTTTGCAGCGGGGAAAAGCCTTGCCGCATTCTCGAGACTGATCATCCCGAAAAGGATGATCGATATACCCCAAAGGAGATACCCGCCGGAAATAAAAACTTTTCTCCGCCCAAATCGGTCGGAAAGATTCCCCATGACGAGCGTCGTCAGCGTCGCGACGATCGCGCTCGCTGCAACCATGCGCGCGATATAAGCAGGGTCGGGCGTCGCGACCCGATATAGAAAGACGTTCAGGTACATATTCTCAATCGTCCAAGCCAACTGACCCGCGAGACCAACCGCAATAAACGAAATCCAATTTCTAACGGATATTTTCATGACGACAGTTCCTCCTGTTTAGGCATCTGAAACTGAACCGCTAACGAGCGCCCGCTCTTCGACGATTATAATCCCGGTGACTCGGAAAATCGGATTCTGACTTTCCCTTTCAGAACGAACAGGATTCAAGTAAAATTATGGAATAAATAAAAATACAGATACGGAGGAGCATGACATGGAACGGACATCCGAAATTTACGCGAAATACGTTAGCACGTTGAAGAAAGAACTTCTTCCTGCGATGGGTTGCACCGAGCCCATCGCCGTAGCCTACGTCGCAGCCAAAGCGCGCGACGTACTCGGAGTCATGCCTGAAACCGTCCTGATCCAAGCCAGCGGCAATATCATCAAGAACGTTAAATCGGTCGTCGTCCCCAACACCGACGATCTCAAGGGACTCGAAGCAGCGGCGGCGGCGGGGGTCGTCGCCGGTGATTCAACGAAACTTCTCGAAGTCATTAGCCATGTCACCGCGGATCAGAAAAAAGAGATTGCCGCTTACCTCAATCAAAAACGAATTTCCGTCGAATTTCTGGATTCAGGAATTATTTTTGATTTGATCGTCGTCGTCCGCGCCGGTGCGGAAAGCGCCCGCGTTCGCATCGTCAACGAACATACGAACATCGTCCTTATCGAAAAGAACGGCGAAGTTATCACAGAAAAGCCGGTTGGCTGCGGCTACTCGGAAACGAAAGCCGATGAGCAAATGTCGGTCGATTCAATTCTCGATTTCGCCCGCACCTGCGACATCGAAGACGTCCGCGAAGTCATCGCCCGCCAAATCGAATACAACAGCGCCATTGCTGAAGAAGGGCTTAAACACGACTGGGGCGCGAATATCGGGAAAGTCATCCTCTCCGGAAACGAAGATAATTTACGAGCACGAGCGAAAGCGAAAGCCGCTGCTGGCTCCGACGCACGGATGAGCGGATGCGAATTGCCGGTCGTCATCAATTCCGGCAGCGGGAATCAGGGGATCACCATCTCGGTTCCAATTATTGAGCATGCCCGCTCCCTCGGCGCATCCGAAGAAGAGCTCTACCGCGCACTGATTTTGGCGAACCTGTTAGGACTGTACCAAAAAGCCGGAATTGGGCGCCTCTCTGCCTATTGTGGCGCAGTCAGTGCGGCATGTGCCTCGGGCGCCGGAATTTCTTTCCTGATGGGCGAAGGCAATGAATTTATTAAAAATGAAGTGATTAACTGCTTGGCGATCACTTCGGGCATCGTCTGTGACGGCGCGAAGCCGTCTTGCGCCGCGAAAATTGCGACGTCAATCGATGGCGCTTATCTGGCAATTGATATGACCCGCCATCATAAACGCTTTTTCGGCGGTGACGGGATCGTCAAAGATTCCATCGAAAACACGATTTCCAGCGTTACGAAATTAGGGCGTGACGGAATGAAAGAAACAGACAAAGAAATTCTCCGAATCATGATTGAAGACGAAGAAAAAGCTCCAGAAAATGAGGTTGCTTCGTGACGATTAGTGTCCTTTGCTTCCTGTCGTCGCTCCTGCTTCTAAGTCTCAGCGGAGCGACGATCATCAATTCGCAAATTCCAATCCATCAATATAACCCCAGCAGCTGGCTTTTTCGTGAGAGAAAACACGAGGTCAGTTTTTACAGGTTTCTGCGAATTAACCGCTGGAAAGATTACCTGCCGCAAAACAACCGCACGTTCAGCAAGCGGAACATCGAAACGTATAATGACCCGGATTATATCCATACCTTTGCGCTCCAGACCTGCCGCGGGGAAACGGTTCACTTTCTTTTAGGACTATTCAGCCTTCCCTTGACCGCGTACGCATTCCTCGCGCCGGATCCGGTCAGAGCCTTTTTCGTCCTTCTGAAACTATGGGGGATTTATGCCGCTTGCCAATGGCCCTTTATCTGGGTTCAGCGCTACAACCGCCCGCGCCTGCTCCAGCTCGAAAAAGTCATCCGCCGCAGGCAGGAACGAATGCGTACAACAGGCAGCAGCGCTCCGCGTATTGTTTAGTTTTGTTTAGTTTTGTTTAGTATCGTCTGCCACAAACACCATAAGGACTTGTTTTCCCTGTCATACGCCCCGCCGAATATCACCCCAAATAAATTACCTTTATCCTGACTCCCCGATTTTTCTTCAAAACACCATTATCACACTGTTGATTGTTTGATATACTGAATCCGCTGATTGGCACAGCTGGAGCATTTAGTAAACTTTTTACTATCTTGTTTAGGTTTCAGCTATGTAGACTTTGCGAATCGCAGAAAGGTACAAAGAAATATGAAGAAAAGTTTGCTTGTTGTGTTATTGACCCTCGTGTTGACGTTTATTGCGATTGCCCCTGTTTTCGCCGCCGGTGATTATACGATCGCCGTCGTTCCGAAGATGACCTCGATTGCGTGGTTCCAGCGCATGGAAGTCGGCGTCAATGAATTCGCAAAGGAAACGGGCGTTGACGCATTCTACACCGGTCCATCCGAAGGCGACGGTGCGCTCCAGGCTCAGTTTATTGAAGACCTGATCGCCCAGGGCGTCGACGCGATTTGCGTCGTTCCGTTCTCGACCGAAGCGCTTGAACCCGTTCTGAAAAAGGCACGCGAAGCGGGTATCCTCGTCATTGCTCACGAAGCTTCCGGCATGGAAAATATCGATTACGACATTGAAGCTTTCGATAATGACGCCTATGGAGAACACTACATGGCTCGCTTAGGCGAACTCATGGGCGGCAAGGGCGAATATCTCCTCGAAGTCGGCGGTTTAACCTCTGAATCGCATATGCAGTGGACCGAAGCCGCGATCAAGTATCAGGAAGCCAACTTCCCGGAAATGAAGCTCGCCACTGACCGTATCGAAACCAAGGACGACCAGACGCTCTCCTACGAAAAGGTTAAGGAAGCGTTAACCGCCAACCCGAAGATTACGGGAATCCAGGGCTCTGCTATGCCCGACATCGCCGGCGCAGCACTCGCCGTTCAGGAATTAGGTCTTTCCGGCAAGGTCTACATCGTCGGCACGTCGCTCGTCTCCGTTTCTGGCAAATACATCCGCGAAGGTACGATTGACACGATCGGCTTCTGGGATCCGGCGCTCGCAGGAAAGGCAATGATCCAGCTTGCGATCAACGTTCTGGATGGTCAGGAAGTTTCCGACGGTATGGACCTTGGGATTAAAGGTTATGACGATTTGATGCTCGACGGAAAGGTTCTGTACGGGCAGGCATGGATCGACGTCACCAAGGACAACGTTGACGATCCGGCATACGACTTCTAAAATCGGGTGATTCCTTGATTGGTGGGAGCCGACCTGGTTCAGGGCAAACCCTGAAGCGCGGTCGGTTCCCCGACTTTTTAGCAGCCTATCCAACTGCCCGCGCCATCTGGCGAAATTATGCCCAAATCGAAGGAGGATGTAAAAGTGTCCGAAATTTTTATGACTTTGAAGGACATTCGTAAGTCGTTTGGAGGTGTCCATGCACTCAACGGTGTTGACTTGGAAATTCGCCGCGGCGAAATTCATTGCCTCGCCGGAGAAAACGGCTCCGGGAAATCGACGCTAATCAAGATTATCTCGGGCATCTACCAACCCACACAGGGAAGTATTTTCATTGAGGGCAACCGCGTCCAACATATGACTCCCAAAAATTCTATTGACGCCGGGATTCAGGTCATTTATCAGGATTTCGCAATCTTTCCGAACCTTTCCGTCGCCGAAAATATATCCATCAATCACTCGGTCATGACCCAGGCAAAGCGCATGAACTGGAGCGAAGCCCGAGCTCTAGCCGTCGAAGCCATGAATCGAATCGGCGCAAAGCTTGACCCGGAAGTTCTCGTCGAAAACCTCTCGGTCGCAAATAAGCAAATGGTCGCAATTTGCCGTGCGATTATCAATGACGCAAAGCTCCTGATTCTTGACGAACCGACTGCATCGCTGACAGCGAAGGAAGTCGATGCACTCAACGAAATTATCAAGACGCTGCGTGATAAAAATATGGCGGTCATGATCGTCAATCACAAGATTGACGAAATATTTTCGATAGCCGAGAAAATTACCGTCCTTCGCAACGGCGAAAAAATTTCCGGCGGTCCCGCTTCGAACTATACGAGAGAAAGTTTTATCCACGACCTGACCGGACGCGAAATCACGGAATCGAAATATACCCCCGTCAACGGTACCGAAGAAATCTTCCGTGTTGAAAATCTGGCTCGGACCGGCGAATTTAGGGATGTCTCTTTTGAACTTAAAAAAGGCGACGTTTTAGGAATTACCGGACTCTTAGGATCCGGACGCGGTCCAATCGGCGATGCGCTCTTCGGCGTTGCACCCGCGACATCGGGGAAAATTTTCCTGCATGGAAAGGAAATTGAAATCCGATCCATCGACGACGCCCTTCGCCATCATATCGGCTACGTTCCAGAAGACCGGCTGACCCAGGGGCTATTCCTCGACCGTTCCATTCATGAGAACACAACCGCAGCCTCGATTCGCCGGTATGCAACCGCCGGAAAGATCGACCAAAAACGCATGGTCGAAGATACGCTCACCTGGATCAAGAAAATCGGCTGCAATGCGAAAAATCCGGATGCCGCGATCCGAACGCTATCCGGCGGAAACGCACAAAAAATGGTCATTGCCAAATGGCTCAATACGCAGCCTGAGTTGCTCATTTTGAACGGACCGACGGTCGGTGTCGATATTGGCGCGAAAGCTGATATTCACCACTATCTGCACACGTTGGCAGCGGACGGCTTGGGTGTGATCGTTATTTCGGACGATCTCTCGGAGCTGATCCAAAACTGCAACCGGATTCTGGTCATGAAAGACGGAGCCCCCGTCGCGACCCTCAATGCGGAAGAAACCGACGAGACAACCTTAGCCAACTTGCTAAGCAACTAAAGGAGAAACCGATGGACTCAAAAATCAAACAAAACCTCCTCAGTAATGAAGCGATCGTCGTATACCTGATTATCGGTCTTTCCGTCATAATCGGGACTGCGAATCCTGCGTTTCTCTCCCCTGCGACCGGGATTAACCTCCTGCGAACGATGCTCGTGACGCTGATTTTCGCGCTGAGTGAGATGATTGTCATCGTCTCCGGCGGCATTGACGTTTCATTTCCCGCCGTCTCTTGCTTGACGATGATCGCGACGATCAAATTCCTTCTTGCGACTGGAATTGACTCCGTCCCGCTGACCTACGCGTTAGGCATCCTGATTGGCGCCTCATTCGGCGCGCTGAACGCATTCCTGATCACGATACTTCGGATCCCGCCGCTTATCGCAACGCTTGGCGTCAGCTCGGTAACGAGCGGAGCGACGCTCGCGTTCCTCGGAACGAAGATTTACACGGATCTTCCGCAAAAAATCGACACGATGCACAGGATTTCGTTATTCACCTACACGAACCAAGCAGGAAACGACTACTCGATGACGGCGCTCATCCTCGTACCAATAGGGCTTTCCATTTTTATTTACTTCCTGCTGCGCCATACGATGATCGGTCGCGGAATGTACGCGATCGGCGGTGATGTTCATGCTGCCCATATCGTCGGATTCAACGTCACGGCGACGCGCTTTTTCGTCTATATCCTCTCCGGAACGATCGCAGGTATTGGCGCAATCACATACATGATCCTGATGCGCGTCGCTGATCCGAAAGTCCTAATGGGCGAAGAAATGATGGTCATTGCGGCGGTCGTCATTGGCGGAACGCGAATCACGGGCGGTCATGGAACCGTTCTGGGGACGATTCTCGGCGTCATGTTGCTTTCGCTCGTCAAAAACAACTTGATCGTCCTTGGTGTCCCGACCCATTTTCAGACCTTCGTCGTCGGTATGATTATCGTTTTCGGAACGGCGATCACGTCCATTCGTGCAAAACGCATCGCCGAACAGGCGAAAATCTAAGCAGGAAAGGAAAAATCTCATGACTCGAAAAAAATCCATCCTTGCCACAATCGACAAGCAAACCCTCATCCTGCTGGCGCTGAGCGTCTTGATTATCGTTACGATGGGGTTCTACCGCCCGAAATTCCTCGGACCAGCGAACACCCAAGCCATGCTCGTACAGCTGCCGGAATACGGGATTCTCGCATTTGGAATGATGATCGCGATGATTTCGGGAGGAATTGACCTTTCGCTCGTCGGAATCGCCAATCTTTCGGGAATTACCGCCGCCGTGGTCATGATCCAGATGGATGGTTCGCTGCTCGGCGTTGTCCTCGGGGTCATCGCTGCGCTCCTCGTTGGTATCTTCTGCGGTGCGTTCAATGGTTTCCTCATCGGCTATTTGAAAATTCCCGCAATGCTTGTGACCCTTTCCGGACTTCAGGTCTTTACCGGCTTGAGCCTGATTATTACGAAAGGTCCTGCGATTACGAATTTACCGGATTCATTCGGAAAAATTGCGAACGCGACGTTTAAAGGCATTATCCCTTATTCAGCTTTTATTTTCATCGCGATCGTCGCTGGGTTGGGCTACCTGATGAACCGAACTGTTTTTGGGCGCCAGCTTTACCTGATGGGGACAAACACGGTTGCCGCGACCTTTACCGGGATTAATATCCTGAAGACAACGATGACAGCCTACATTCTTTCAGGGATTTTAGGCTCCACCGCCGGCATTCTGATGGCGTCTCACTATAATTCCGCTAAATCCGACTACGGTTCCTCCTACACCCTCCTGTCCCTCCTGATCGCGGTTCTCGGAGGCGTTGATCCCAATGGAGGCGACGGCAAGGTGCAAGGCGTCTTTTTCTCAATTATCGTGTTGCAGCTCGTCTCGTCCGCGTTCAATATTCTCCGGATTAATGCGTTTATCAAGACGTTCGCCTGGGGCTTAATCCTGATTCTCGTCCTCGCCGCTATCAGCGTTCCGAAAATCATCCGGGAACGTAAGAAAGGATAAATCCAACCATGAGAACCATTATTGCACAACCGCTATCTAAGGATGCGTTCGCGCCATACGGAAATTTCTACGATTTGCTTGCGCCAAAAGGACTTGGATTAGGCGATTTTTATCCAGATCGGCTTCAACTTCCGGTTGCAACGAATCAGCCGGTGGGTTTTTCTCCGCTCATCGCCCATCGTCCGGAACGCTATATCGTCGACACGGCAGAATACCATAACTATTCCGGCGAATTTATCCTGCCGCTGAATGGTTCGGTTATCGTCCATGTCGCGCCGCCATCCAACGCAAAAGTTCCGGAATTGACTGAAGCCTTTATCGTTCCGTGCGGAACCGGTGTTCAGCTTCATACTGGAGTCTGGCACTATGCACCTCTCGCTATTGATCGAGATATCGTCAACGTCCTGATTGGTTTGCCGATTCGCACCTACATGACGGACGCTTGCGTGCTTCATTACGATGAGACTGAACAGATTGAAATCCTACTTAAATAAAAAGGAATCGTTATAAAATGAAAAAAATTATTAACACGCCGAAGAATTTTGTTCCTGAGATGCTGGAAGGCATTTACGCTGCGCATCCGAAGGAATTAACTTACGTCAACGACGACTTGCACTGTCTTGTCAATGTTCGTAAACACCCGGGAAAGGTCGGAATTGCGACCGGCGGCGGTTCGGGACACTTGCCGCTCTTTTTGGGGTTCGTTGGCGATGGCATGCTTGACGGCTGCTCGATTGGCGACGTTTTTCAATCTCCATCCGCGGATCAGATGTTCGCAGTCACAAAAGAAATCGACCAGGGCGCGGGCGTTCTCTATATTTACGGGAACTATGGCGGCGATATCCTGAATTTCGATATGGCGGCAGAAATGGCGGATTTTGAAGCGGATATTCGCGTTGAATCCGTCGTCGCCGGCGACGACGTCGCGTCAGGCGAACGTCTTAGCGAAGGGAAAAAGAACACGCGCCGCGGCGTCGCTGGAATTTTCTTCGTTTATAAGTGTGCAGGCGCCGCAGCTTCGAAAATGAAATCACTCGATGAAGTCAAAGCCGTCGCCGAAAAAGTCTGCGCCAACGTCCGAACCATGGGCGTTGCCCTCTCCCCCTGCATCGTTCCACGCGTCGGACATCCGTCATTTGAACTCGCCGAAGATGAACTCGAAATTGGGATGGGAATTCATGGCGAACCTGGTACACGCCGCGGGAAAATGATTTCCGCCGACGAAATCGTGAACGAAATGATGGACGCGATCCTGCCGGACCTTCCGTACGAGAAGGGCGATGAAGTCGCGGTTCTCGTTAACGGACTTGGTGGAACGCCGCTCGAAGAACAGTACGTTGTCTACCGTCAGATCGATAAGATCCTTAAGGAAAAAGGCATCGCCGTCTACCATTCTTATGTCGGCGAATATGCGACGTCAATGGAAATGGCGGGATTCTCGATTTCACTACTGAAACTCGACGCAGAACTGAAAGAGCTCCTCGCGGCTCCGGCGGATACCCCGTTCTTCAAGCAGAATCCGTTCTAAGGAGCGCGCTCATGTTTACGACTTCTGATTTGAAAGAACTCCTCCAAGTCTGGGCAGAAACGATGAGTGAGAACGCCGACTATCTGATTCAGTTGGACGGTGTTGTCGGCGACAGCGACTTGGGTCTAACCATGTCCGATGGATTCAAAGCCGCCGCGGATAATGCCGCGAACAGCGATGAAACGGACCTTGGAAAGCTCGCTTATAACGCAGGGAAAGCCATGGCGAACGCCGTTCCGTCAACGATGGGAACGCTGATGGCATCCGGCTTATTATCCATCGGGAAGGCGTTAAAAAGCGCGAGCGGACTCGACGAGCGTCAGCTGCCTGACTTCTTTCAGGCTTATTTTGACGGAGTTCAGTCGCGTGGGAAAGCCGAAGTTGGTGATAAAACGTTTTTGGATGGGCTGGCGCCAGCGGTTTCAACGATGCGGGACGCGATTTCGACCGGAAAATCCATCGAAGAAAGCGCTGACCTTGCCGCAGCCGCTGCGCATGACGGCTTTTTACAGACCAAAGGAATGCTCGCGAAACATGGGCGAGCCGGAGGACGCGGGGAACAGTCCCGAGATATTCTCGACCCAGGAGCAGCCGTCGCGGATCTCCTTCTCCAAGGTTTTAATAAATTCATCAAGACGAAAGCGAATAACTAAGCCGTGAAGACGTTAACGATTCGAGAAATCGCAGCAAATTTGGGCGTATCTCCTGCCACAGTTTCTATCGTTTTGAACGAAAAGAAGGGTGTTGGCGACGAGACGCGAGAACGTGTCAAGCAGTACCTGATTGAATCAAACTACGCTTTTCCAAAAGAACGGAAGATTAAATCATTCGGGAATGTTTTCCTGCTGAAATATGCGGAACATGGCATGATCGTCGAAGAAAATCAGGGCTTCATCGCCGCGGTCATCGACCAAATCCAGAACGATTTCACGCTTCAGCATACGAACCTTTCAATCGTTAACTGCAACCGTGCAAACTTCGAAAAGGAACTCAATCGCGTCTCGAACCAAAATCCGCTGGGAATTATCCTGATCGCTTCGGAGCTCGACGACAGTCAAATCGAGCTCCTCGAACGGATCAAAGATTCGCTCGTTGTCGTTGACCATTCAATGCGGTACCGAAATATTGACAGCGTCGTCATGGCGAATGAATCGATCGCCTTCAGCGCAGTCAAATACCTCGCTCAGATCGGTCATCGTCACATAGGTCACCTGCGCTCTGCCGTCATAATCTCGAACTTTATCGAACGGCGAGACGGATTCGAACTCGCGATGTCGAGCTGCGGGCTTGAAGCGGAAGAGACGATCCGACTGACGCCGACGCTCGAAGGCTCATATGGCGATATGCTTCAGTACCTCACCGAGAATAACGGCATCGGAAACGCAACGGCGTTTTTCGCGGATAATGACGCAATCGCCCTCGGCGCAATCCGTGCATTACAAGAGTACGGAATCCGGGTTCCAGACGATGTCTCCGTCATCGGCATCGACGACATCCCGTTCAGCGCAATCAACACCCCGCCGCTGACGACGATGCGCGTCTCCCGTGTGCAGCTCGGACATCTCGCATTCGAAGTTCTGACTCGCCGAATCAAGAAACCCTCCGAACCGGCGATTCATTACCTCCACGGAGGAACGCTGATTATCCGCAAGTCAACGAAGCACCTAATCTAAACCCCGTGATAAAGGCTCAAAACGAGCCTTTATCCTTTTAACCTCGGTCAAAAAGCTTGCTGCGATGCGTTTCCGCTATAATGAGAGCGGATTATTTACGAATTGGAGTATCGAAAACCTTGAACCTTCGCGCAAAACGCTTGACACTAATTGTTGCCATCGCAACTTTTATCACTTTCTTAGATCAGCTATCAAAATTTTTCATTAGGACAGAACTCAGGCTTAAAGAAACATGGACGCCGATTGCCGCTATCGGGTCATGGTTTCGCATCGTACATTGGCGAAATTCAGGCGTTGCGTTTGGGCTTTTTCCCGGTTATGGCTGGCTCATGACGTTGATCGGGCTGGTCGTGCTGACGCTCGTCGTTATCTTTTATAAGCCCGTTTTATCCGGTACTCCCTGGCTGGCGGCCGCGATCGGACTCCAATACGGCGGCGCGATTGGGAACATGATCGACCGAATCAATCCCAGCGTTGGATACGTTGTAGACTTTATCTGGATCGGAAACTTCCCGGTTTTCAATTTTGCCGATACAGCGGTCACCATCGGCGCAGGTATCCTCCTCCTTTGTCTATGGCTGGAGGATGAAACGAATCGTTCGGAAATAAAAGAAACGACGGAAAGCGGATCTCATGAGCAGCACATTTAAAATAACGTACCATGGCGAAGGAACGGTTCGCCTCGACCATTTTCTAACCGGCGAATACCGCGACGCGTCGCGTTCGCGCCTTTTACAATATATCAAGGACGGACGCGTCACCGTCAACGGAGCCGCCGTTTCCAAAGGCGGTTATTCCCTTAGCGAAGGCGACGAAATTACGCTGACGCTTCCGGAAGAACGCCCGTCCGAACTCATTCCGGAAAACCGGGAACTCGATATCCTCTATGAAGATGCTAATACGCTGATCCTGAATAAACCCGCGGGCGTCGTGGTTCATCCTTCGTTCGGGCACGATAGCGGAACAATTGTCCATGCGGTTCTTGCCCACTGCAAAGATCTTCAATCGTTCGGCGGCGAAATTCGCCCCGGCGTCGTTCATCGGCTCGACCGCGACACTTCGGGAATCCTGATCTTAGCCAAGAACGAAAAAGCGCTGAACTTCCTTCAAAAGCAGTTCAAATCCCGCGAAATCGAGAAACGATACCTTGCTCTCGTCGACGGAAAGCCGCCAACACCGACCGGACGAATCGAAGCGCCAATCGGGCGGGATCCGAACCGGCGTCAAATGATGGCGATACTTCCTGCAGATAAAGGCCGCGCCGCTGTAACCGAATATTTTACGAAGGCAGAATATAAAAACCATACGCTCCTCGAAGCGCGCCTCCTGACCGGGCGGACCCATCAGCTCCGTGTCCATTTTGCATTTCTGAAATGCCCGATTGTCGCCGATAACCTCTATGGCTACCGGAAACATTCCATTCCGCTCGATCGCCACTTCCTTCACGCGTACAAAGTCACCGTGACCCTCCCGGGGCAGGATTCGCCGTCAACCTTCGAAGCTTCGCTCCCGAAAGAGCTTCAGGATGCACTCGATAATTTAGTTTAGGCAGAGCTCGTTACGCCTCTAAATCTTTCTCGAACCGCGGAACCGACATCAGAATAAAGCTGAATAATAACAACCCCGCCGCGATAAAGATTGTGTACTGTGCATGCGACCGATTTTTCGTGACGACGGAGCCAAGCCCCGCGCCAAGAAAGAAGACGAACGTAATCAGGAAATACTGCCATGCCTGGGTCAGATTCTTCGAGTCGCCCGTTCGCAAAAAAGCGCTGAACGCTTCTGCGCCGCTTCGGACGTTCCCGATACACATCGTACTGGCATAGGCATACCCGTTGACCTTGCGGAACGCCTGAACCTGCATCGCGCAGGCAAAGGACGACATCACGTTCGCAACTCGGTTGCCGGTCTCGTTCATCGGCAAGAACGCAACCAGGACCAGCAGGCAAAACTCAATCGCGAGAATCACATGGCGCCAATGAAAAACCCCTGTTATCTTTAAGCGAGAATGAAGTTGATCCGTAATCACGAACCCCAACGCGAAAGCTAAAAAAGGAAAAACGTACCGGATCCCGATCTCGAACTCACCCGTGAAAAAATGACTCGCCATTAAAACGATATTCCCCGTTAACGCGTTCGCGAACACCCCGCCGCGGACGAAATATGAATATGCATCCTGAAAACCACCGGCGAGCGTCAACGGAATCATAATCGCCGTCTCCTCGGACCAATCAAAATGATATTTACGCCGTCTCATCCTGCTCCGTTAAGTAATTGAATATCGAAAAGCTGCATATCGCGGCTGCTTCCTCCCTGAAATTATAGCTTGAACTCAGATCAATTCACATAAAATAAGACGAAGTTCCCCTAAATATGAGAATTTCCGGTTAGAATTGAACAGCTTTATAGCAAAACTCTCTTATAGGGCGAGGGTAATGGGAGAATTCGCTCCCGTGAGAGGCGCCCGAAGGAAAAGTAAAATGGAAAAAATGTTGATTAATGCGCAGCTGCGCACCGTCTTCGGTAAGAAGGTCGGAGCTTTACGACGACAGGGATTCGTCCCGGGCGTTATCTATGGTCATAAAACGGAACCGATCGCCGTTCTCATGAACGCCCGCGAACTGGCTCGCTTCCTCATGAATGTCACCCCGTCAAGCATCGTTACCATCTCGATTGACGGCAAGGAACATACCGCCCTCGTCCGCGAACTCCAGCGCAACTATATCCGCAACGAAGTTATCCATGTCGACTTCCAGGAAGTTTCGATGAAAGAAAAGATCCGCGCTCGTATCTTCATCAGCTTGACGGGCACTGCGCCGGCGGTCAAGGCATTCGACGGGATCGTCCTCCACGAACGCGAATGGATCGAAGTCGAAGCGTTACCCGCGGACTTACCGGAACGAATTCATGTCGATCTCTCCAGCTTGGAAAATATCGGCGATGCGATTCGCGTTTCGGACCTGAACCTCGGCGATAAAATCACGATTCACGCGGAAGCGGACGATGTTATCGTTTCGATTAGCGGCGTCAAGGCTGAAGCGGCTGATGAAGAAGCCGAAGAAGCGGCTGGCGATGAACCGGAAGTCGTTGAAAAGGGTAAGAAAGAAGAAGAAGAAGACGCTGAATAATTTTCAGCAGCTATGATAGGGTAGAGTGACGGTTTCCCGCCACCCTCCCGTTGCACCGTACGTACCGGTCAGGTATACGGCGCTACATCAACGTAGGTTCA
>DAOUFB010000048.1:0-2964 GCA_034430135.1 Flexilinea sp.
CCTCAAAAAAATTGTTAATAAATCGAGATAGACGGACTCCCCGAAGCGATAAGCGAGCGGGAGTCCGTCTATCTCGATACTATAAAAATATTCATGTCTCTTTCCCGCGCAAAAAGCGTTTTGGGACAGCCTCTTTACTGTCACCGTCAGGATTATTATTTCATGTGATTCATGCTTACGCTGGCTGCGTTGACTTCAGCGAAAGACCCGTTCAGAAACATCCGGATGAATTGAGCAGTTCCACATTCCCTTTTCCAAGCCCTAATCCAAACCGTTCGTACCCGCCGTAGATGAACAATTGGGTTCGCCCCACGGACGCGGTCGTCCCGGAATTTTCTGTGTATCCGCTGCAATAGATTTCACGCGCATAGCCGTTGACGATGATCGACGCCTCCCCGACGTTTGTGCTTCCAAGGATAGTTCGACCGCCTCCGTAAACGCGATCGACCCACCCGTTGATCACGACGAGCGCACGATCGACGGATGAATTTCTATCGGAACGGTCAGATTGACCGCCGGCGTAAACCCACCAGGCTGAGCCATCGATGATGATTAAGGAGTTGGCTCGGTTTGCGTTCTGGTTCAGGGACGTGACTTCGCCGCCGATAATCATCGATTTTTCAAGGAATGAGACTTTTTTTTCAACGATCAGCGGGATCCCGTTGGCAAAGAACCAGATTGAGCGCCCCGATGGTCGAACGTTTTTCGGACTCCCATCAGCCGACGTAATTCGTAATAAATCGATTCCTTTTCCGACCGGAGTTCCGAACCCATCCGGAGGTTCGAACGTATCGCCGGTCAATGTCAGGATTAGTTCTCCCGCATTATTGGGAACGTTTTTGAGTGCGTCATAAATTGAGCCGAATTTTTCGCCCGGTCCAACTTTTAAAACCGTTTTCGTCGCGGCGATCGGCAGTTTTACGCTTGGCGGCGCGGATTGCGGATAGATTGGTCCGGCGTTTCCCGGCCAATTTTGGAAAGTAATCTTCTGCGGTGGCTGCGGTTGGGGCTGAGGCTGAGGCGTGGGCGCCCGAAGAGCGTCAATCGTCGCCTGAAGCTCCATGATCCTGATTTGTTCCGAGAGCGATGCGGCGGTAGCGGCGTAATCAACGGCGGGTACCGGCGTGGATGTTGGGACCGAGTTTAGCGCAGCTAATGTTGCTGCTGCTGCTGCCTGATTGGTTCCCTCCCGGATCGCGAGCGCGGTCGCGATGAGATTATCCTGAGCTGAGACGTAATCCCAAACGGGCGCGAGACTCAGGCATAAAACCATGGCGAAACTGAAGATTAGAATTTTTTTGCTCATGTCCATCCTCCTTTGATAATTGCGGTGATAAAAAAGATCAAGGCGAGCCCTAAAAAAATGAATCCGCCATAAAACGTATTTCGCGGCGAGGTCGTGACGAATTTTTCCGGATGGGACGGCGAAAAGCAGATTTCGATATCGCCGCCTTCTTTGTAGTAATTCGGTAAGAACACCGTTGTTCCTTTACCTTGGATGGATTTCCCTTCGAAAGTAAAGGCGACGTTGGGAGTGTACCGTTTTTCCTGTCTGTACCCTCCATTTCGGGATACTCTGACGGTGTGGAGCGAGGTTTCGATCGAAAGAATTTTTCCGACGGTTTTATTCTTAAACCGAAGCTTATGAACGAGCGCTTTCATGAAAAAAACGAGCGCGAGGATGATAAAGAAAACGCCGATGAATGCCAGCGTGACAGGATTTCCAAGCAACATTACGTTCCTCCTGTGGAAACGAATGACAAAATTGTCCGGATTGAACGAAAAACACGCGAAACGCGGAACAACAGACAGGAATCCCCTACTTCTTTTCAGTTTAATAGGGTTTTAAGTAATTGTAAATAGCTAAATGTCACTTTCAGCGAGATGTATTTTGCTGAATTAAATATCTCATCTCGTCAAGAACGACGTTCGTTTCATCCGTTTCGATGCCTTTTTCGAGAATGACCCAGTAATCCCGACGGTACGACCGAACTCCATAATGAGAATCGCCTTCGATTAAGTCGATGATCTTCTGAAAAAGTTCTGGATCTTTTGCGCTGCGCAGATCTATTGCAATAATGTCGGTCTGGTAGCCGAAGGCTGTTGGATAGATTTCGGCGCGTTTTGAGAGGTGCGGATAAATGTGGCTTGAACCTGAGGCGGTTAAATCCGATGGGATTTCCGACAGTTCAGTTTCGAGTTGCGCGTAGATTAATCGATCGGCTTCGTACTTTTTAAGATAGTCCTTTTTCTGGAGATGAGCGGAGAGGGTCAAAAGAATCGTTGAAAGAAGAATCAGCTTGACGAAAAACGTCCGGTTCGATTCTTTCTTCATGGCTTGAAGTTCAGAGATGACGATCAGTAAAAAACAGCTCACCGTCCCCATAAAATATTGATTATCCATTGATTGCCATTCCAAATCCTGCAAGACGTTCAGCACAGCAAAGGGGATCAATAAGCTTAGGTTTTTTAAACGCCGCGCGCCGAAAAGCGGGAGAAGCGCGAGCGGAAGCAGGAGCATACTGTACAATTCGAGTTTCGGCGCCGTAAAAACGCGGGTAATGATCGCGAACGGAGACGTTAGGAAGACTTTTCCGAGTCCGGACAATGAGCTCATCTCCCAATTTGGAAGAAGGCTGCGATAGCGGTACGTAAAATCTGACTCATCTCCAAGCACAAGTCCGGTCACGATCGCGAACGTCAGCGAAGAGACTAAGATGACGACTAGCGCTTTCTTACGCGCGCTGCTCGAGCGGAAAAGCGCGGTCGCGGCGTAGGCAATGAGGTAAATTGCGCTGTCCTCCTTGACCGATAGCGACAAGACGAGAAACAGGAGCGTCGGCGCGTCGAAATGTTTTTTCGAATCCTCGTTCTTTTCAAAAAAGTAAACGAAATTTAAGAAAAAGAATGGGAAAAGCTTGATTTCGTGGAAGTCTTTGAGCTGTCCGCCGAAATACCCGGGCT
>DAOUFB010000049.1:0-3876 GCA_034430135.1 Flexilinea sp.
ATTTTACCCGTTTACAGGAATTTTCGGCGCAGCTCTTCGCCGCTCAACGGCGAAAGGTCACTCGGCGCAACGTCAAGAACCGTTCGGCAGCCGATCATTCCGCGTTGGCGCATGCGAGCAGCAGCCCGAGCGTAGGCGACGAGGATCGCGCCGGTAAATTCCGGATTCGAGTCCATTTCAACGTGGAACTCGACGAGGCAATGATGTTCCCGCGCCGCGCCGGTCGTTGCCGTATGAATAACGGAGCCGCCATGCGGGAGCGCGCGATGATCGCGGTCGAGTTCCGCCTGCGTGATGAAATGAACGGTCGTATCGTAGTCGGCGAAATATCCCGGCATCGCCTTAATCTCCGCTTCAATCCGGTTCAGGTCGGCGTCTTTTTCTGCGACGACGAAACATTCGCGCACATGTTTTTCGCGCGTTGTCAGTTTCGTCCGATCCCCGGACCGAACACGGCGCAGTGCATCCTCAATCGGAATCGTGTACTGACGCGCGTCGAGAACGCCCGAAACGCGGCGCAGTGCGTCGGAATGACCCTGGCTGACGCCTTTTCCCCAGAACGTCGTGCTGACCCCGTCGGGAAAAACTGCGTCGGCGCTGACCCGATTGATCGAAAAAAGCCCGGGATCCCATCCCGCGGAGATGATCGCCAACGTCTGATTCTCACGCGCAACTGCGTCGACTTTCGCGTAGTGGTCTTGAATCAGGGCGTGGTGATCGTAACTGTCAACCACGTTGAAACTTCGGGCGAGCGCGGGCGTCATTTCGGGTAAATCCGTTGCACTTCCGGCGCAAATAATCAAGACGTCGATACATCCTTTCATCGTTTCCACTTCCGCGAGAGGTCGGACGGACACCGCGGACGAGAGTGGATGGATCGAGGCGGGATCACGGCGGGTAAAAATTGCGCTGAGCGTCATGTCCGGCGCGGACATCAGAGCAGTTTCAACACCGCGCCCTAAATTTCCATACCCTACAATACCAACTTGAGTTTTGCTCATGAAACAGTCCTCGATTCCGAAAGCGTCAAGCGAAGAGATCCTGCATGGAATACAGCCCGGCGTTTTGGCGGACGATAAATTCAGCAGCAGCGATCGCACCCTCTGCGAAGAGCGCGCGATCGTGCGCCTCATGCGTCAGCGTCAGTGTTTGCGTATCGGTTGAAATGTAAACTTCATGTGTTCCAACGATGTTCCCGCGGCGGACAGCGGAAATCGTGATCTCGTTCGGTTGCCGCTTGGAAGCGCCGCTTCGTCCGGTGACGACGACTGAGTTGGGACGGACGGACTGAACCGCTTTCGCTAATATCAGCGCCGTTCCGCTCGGTGCGTCGGCTTTCCGATTGTGATGTGTCTCGACGATTTCGACGTCGGCTTCGGGAAAAGCGGCGACGGCGCGTCGGACGAGATCGGTCATCAGGACGATTCCGATTGACGTATTTGCGCAGTACAAAACAGGAATCCGCGCGGCAGCTTCGCGAATCTTTTCACGGTCGGCGTCGGAATGACCCGTCGTCGCGATGACGATGGGCAGCGACCGTTCGACGGCGTAGGCGAGCAGGACGGGGAGCGCAGCCGGCGAAGAGAAATCGATGATAACGTCGGCGTCCCCAGTGAAATCGTTAATATTTCGATAGAAGTCAGGATGATTAGCTTTTGGGTCGACCGCCGCCGCGAGCGATGCGCCGTGATAGTTCTTATCGAGGAGGCGGAGAATCTCCCCGCCCATTCGACCGCAAGCTCCATTGATGATGACGTTCATACGTTGAGTCCTTCCGCCCGCATTAGCGCGAGCAGTTTCGTGAAATTCGCTTCTTCCATGGTCGTCAGCGGTGGGCGGACGATGTTGTCGCAAAAGCCCATGGCAGCGACCGCGGCTTTAACCGGAATAGGGTTCACTTCGCAGAAGAGCGCTTTGATCAACGGAATCAGGTCTCCCTGAAGCTCGGCGGAGGCACGAACGTCGCCGTCCCAGAAACGGATGCAGATTTCGCGCGTCCGCTTCGGCAGGATGTTCGAGAGAACCGAAATACAGCCCATCCCGCCCATGGCGAGGATCGGCGTTATCTGATCGTCGTTTCCTGAGTAAATATCCATCTTCCCGCGGACAAGGCGCGACGTTTCGACGATTTTTGAAATGTTTGAGTTGGCTTCCTTGATCCCCTGAATGCGCGGGTGATCCGCCATCGCGGCATAGGTTGCCGGTTCAATATTGACGCCGGTTCGGGACGGGACGTTATAGACGATGAGCGGCTTCGTGCTGGCGTCGGCGACATCCGTGTAGTACTTGACGAGACCTTTCTGCGTCGCTTTATTATAGTATGGGGTCACAACGAGACAGGCATCAGCACCGACCTCACAGGAGAACCGGGTCAGGTCTACCGCGTAATCGGTATGATTCGAGCCGGTTCCGGCGATGACCGGGACACGATGGTTGACGCGCTGAACCGCATATTTGATCGCGGCGCGGTGCTCTTCATCGGTCAGGGTCGAGCTCTCTCCAGTCGTTCCGCAGATGACGAGCGCGTCAATTCCTGAATTTAGCTGCCAGTCGATGAGCCGTCCGAACTGGTCGAAATTAATCCCGGTTTCGGTCAGCGGAGTGACTAAAGCGGTTGCGATACCTCGAAAAACAGGTTGGGTCATGGTTGCCTCCAAAGTTTCTAAACGTTCGGATGGCTTTCGTATATTCCGTTCAGATAACGAAAAACCGATCCTGACGCGGATCGGCTGATTATCCTCCTGACGTACAGCTCTCTGACTGATAACGCTGGAACACCGGATAACGATAGCTCTCCGCATTGCTGCGACAGTCGGACGACTCTTATTTCGCCCGCCCAGGAAAGACGTTCCGCGATTCGCTTTCCTTCGGCATCGTTGCCTTTCGCCGGATTTGACTTGCGGAGTCAGAATTATCCGAGTACTTTTCGCCGATGCACCTCTACCTGACAACAATGCTACCATGTTTTGCGCTAAAGCGCTAAAGAATGTGATCCAGACTTGAAAATCGGGTATTAGCTTCTGACCAATACAGAATTATTCCAAGTTTTTCGAGTAAAATGTCGGGTAGGAATTTGAATCAAGGAGAAGTAATGGCTGATTTTGATATTCGAAATGAATCGCTCGCTGAAGGCGGACGCCGTCGGATCGAGTGGGCTGAACGAGAAATGCCGGTTTTGCGTTTAATTAAGGAGCGCTTTGAGAAGGAAAAGCCGCTGAAGGGTATCCGGATGTCGGCTTGTCTCCACGTGACGGCTGAAACTGCGAATTTAATGAAAACGCTTCAAGCGGGCGGTGCGGATGTCGTTTTGGTCGCGTCGAATCCGCTTTCGACGCAGGACGATGTCGCTGCGTCGCTCGTTATCAACGAGGAAATTCCGGTTTTCGCGATCAAGGGTGAAGATAACGCGACGTATTATAAGCATATCGAAGCTGCGTTGGCGCATAAGCCGCAGATCACGATGGACGATGGCGCGGATTTGGTCTCCACACTGCATAAATCGTATCGTGAACTGCTTCCCCATATTCTGGGCGGAACGGAAGAAACGACGACGGGTGTGATTCGTTTGCGCGCGATGGCTGCGGATAACATGCTCGAATTTCCGGTCGTTGCCGTTAATGACGCGATGACGAAACATTTCTTCGATAACCGCTACGGAACCGGTCAGTCGACCCTCGACGGAATTATCCGTGCGACGAACATGCTGGTCGCCGGGAAGACGTTTGTTTGCGCCGGTTATGGCTGGTGTGGACGCGGTTTGGCTCAGAAGGCGCGCGGGATGGGCGCGAACGTGATCGTTACGGAAGTGGACACGCTTAAGGCGCTCGAAGCGGTCATGGACGGTTTCCGTGTCATGCCGATGATCGAAGCCGCGAA